>JANXMB010000142.1 GCA_025354865.1 Acetobacteraceae bacterium
ATCTCCAGCGTGCCGCGCATCACCGGCACGCAGTTGCCGGCGACCGTCGCAAGCACCGCGCCTTCCGCCGTCTTGCGGGCGCCGCCGATCAGCAAACTCGGGCGGCCCATTTCGATGCCCTGCTCGATCTCGAAATGCAGGGCAACGTCTTCGCCCGGGGCCAGCGACGTCAGCAGGGCCGATAATGCCGCATTGGCGCTGCCAGTCGCGGGATCTTCCAGCACGCCGCCCAGCGGGGCGAACATGCGGGTGCGGAGGCGCGTGGCATCGCCGTCGCGACGGACATAAAGATGCAGCGCAAACCGCAACGCCATCCCCGGAAAGCGCGCCGCCGCCGCTCGGAATGCGCCGATATCCGGCTGTGCCCGAGCAAGGGCGGCCAAATTGGCGACCTCGGCGATGACGAAGGGGGTGCCGACCGAGGCGACCAAAGGCGTGTGCGCATCGGTGCGGAAATCGGCCTCGGTCAGACCGACGCAGGCGGCGACCGCATCGGTCGGTATCGCGGTCGAGATTGTCAGCGAACGCGGCGCGGAAATGCGCGCACCGCAGATGGCCTTCGTCGCATCGCGCAGGACATGCACGCGCACGAGCCCGGCCAATTCCTCGAACGTGTAGTGTTCCGGCGGATTGGGGTCGGCGCAGGCCAGCACGAAGCCGGTGCCGACATTGGGATGGCCGGCGAAGGGTAGCTCGCAGGCCGGGGTGAAGATGCGCACACGCGCGTGGTTTTTCGGGTTCTCGGGCGGGAGGACGAAGGTCGTTTCGGACAGGTTGAACTCGGTCGCGATGGCCTGCATGTCGGCCGTTTCCAGGCCTTTGGCGTTGGGAAACACCGCCAATGGGTTGCCGCCGAACCGTTGGCTGGTGAACACATCCACTGTCACGAAATCGTAGCTGGGCATTGCGACCTCCGGTCGATCAAAGCGGCAGATTCAGGCGGCCCGAACGGTTCTGTCGGCGCCCGCGCTGTCGGTTTCATGACGCGGGTGCCGGCGGCGGGGCGCTGCACGGCACGATAGCACGACGTGCCCGCGTCGGATCAATGGAAGGTCCGGCCGCCGTCCACGGGCAGCGCGATACCGGTCATGAACGACGACTCGTCGGACGTCAGGAACAGGATCGCGGCGGCCAGTTCCTCGGGTTGCGCGTGCCGGCCCAGGGCGTAGCGCTGGGTAATCGCCGGGTTCGGCGCACCCTCGGCGGTGCGGATATGGGCGGCGGTCATCGCGGTTTCCACCGCCCCGGGGCAGACCGAGTTGACCCGGATATGCGGCGCCAACTCCATCGATGCCGACTTGGTCAGCCCGATCACACCGGCTTTCGACGCGACATAGGCGACGCTGCCCGGCCCCGTCGGCATCAGCCCGACGCCCGAGGCGATATTCACGATCGTCCCCTTCCCCGCCGCCTGGATCAGCGGTGCTGCGGCCTGGATGACCAGGAAGGTGCCGGTCAAATTCACCGCCAGGACCTGCGCGAACACGGCGGCGGAGGTATCGGCGATCCCGGTTTCCGCCAGAATGCCGGCCGCGTTCACCACCCCATCCAACCCGCCCATGGCAGCGGCCGCAGCGGCCACGGCGGCGGACACCGACGCGGGATCGGACACATCGCAGGTTGCCGCGAAGGCGCCGATTTCGTCCGCCACCGCTTTTGCCGCGTTATCGGAACGGTCCAGCACCGCGACGGCCGCCCCCTCCTGGCGGAACAGCCGAGCGGTGGCGCGGCCGATGCCGGATGCGGCGCCGGTGATGAGGATTTTACGGCCGGTCAGACGTCCCATGGTGGTTTGTTCCTTCTTATATGCAACGATACGGCGAGTAACCCGAGGATGGCGCCGTCAGACCGGCTTCCAGGACCGATCCACCTCGACATCGATCAAGGTCGGCCCATCGTGTTTCAGCGCGGCTTCCAGCAGTTCCTGAAAATCCGCCAGCGTGGTCGATTTATGCGCCGTTAGACCGAGGCCGCGTGCCACCGACACGAAATCGATGCGCGGCTTGTCCAGCTCCATCCCGACGTAAAGATCGGCCTGCTGCGCCAGTCCTTTCATCGCGTTGGTCCGCTGCTTCAGGATGCGGTACGAGTAATTGTTGATAATCACGAACACCATGCGCAGGTTTTCCCGCGCCGCCGTCCACAGACCCTGGATCGTATACATCGCCGATCCATCGCCGATCAGCGCGACGACCGGGCGATCGGGCAGCGCGATCTTGGCACCGATCGACGCCGGCAGGCCCCATCCGATGCCGCCGCCGCGCATGCCGAAGAAGCTCTGCGCGTCGTCGCTTTTCAGGAAACGGCGCAATCCGTTGCCGGAGGAGATGGTTTCGTCGATCACCACGGCCTCGGGCGGGAGCATGCGGCCGATCACCTGCATCAACGGCAAGGGATGGATCGGATGGCGTTCGCACAGCGCATCGGCCATCGCGTTCAGCTTGGCGAGGGAGGCGATACCCTCGGTCCGCACATGCGCAAGGCGAGAAATCGCCGCTTTGGTTTCGTTTTCCGTGCGGGCCTTCAGGATGGCGGCGGTGAGTTCGGGCAAGGTGGTTTTGGGTTCGCCCAGAATGGCGACCTTGGTCGGATAATTCTTGCCCAATTCCCAGGCGTCGGTATCGATATGGACGATCGGCATGCCCTCGGGCATCGATTCCACATCGTCGGGCAATGACAAAGTAAAGAGATCGGCGCCCACGCTCAGCAGGAAATCGTGCTGCATCAGCATGCCGCGAATGGCTGGCGGCAGGCGCACCAGGGCGCCGCGATACAACGGATGCGAGGACGGGAACATGCAGCGCGTGGCCATGCCTTCGTCGTAGACCGGCGCGCCCAAAGCCTCGGCCAATGCAACCAGTTCCGATAGCGCATTGCCCTGCGGCACGGCGTCGCCGGCAATGATGACCGGGCTTTTGGCTTTGGCGAGCATGTCTGCCGCCTGGCCGATCGCCGACAGATCGCCGCGCATCCCCGATGCCACCCGCGTCGGCGCACCCAGATCGAGTTCGGCGCTATCGGTCAGCACATCGCCGGGCAGCGACAGGAAAACCGGCCCCATCGGCGCTGCCAGCGCGGTCTTGGCGGCACGGTGAATGGCGCGCGGCAGGTCTTCCAGCCGACGCACCTCTTCGGACCATTTGACGAAGGGGCGCGCAATGACCGGCAGATCGGCCCAAAGCAGCGGTTCGGTAAGGTTGAAGCGCTGCTCGTGCTGCCCGGCGGTGACCAGGATCGGCGCACCGGCCTGTTGCGCATCGTAGAGCATGCCCATGGCATTCCCGAGGCCCGGCGCGGCATGCAGGTTCACCACCGACAATTGGCCGGAGGCCTGCGCATACCCATCCGCCATCCCCATCGCCGGCGCTTCCTGCAACGCCAGCACGTAGCGCAATTCCTGCTCGGCTGCGAAAGCGTCCATCAGCGGCAATTCGGTCGTGCCGGGGTTGCCAAAGACGACCTTCACCCCCTCCTGCTTGAACAGTTCCAGCAGCGCGGTCTTGCCCGGCATCGTCGGCATAATCGAATTCCCCCCGTGAGTGCGGTGTCATCCGCTACAAGGCAACTGCCTGCGAATCAAGCGGGGCATGCTGGCAGCACCGATCCCATTGCGTATTCATCAATATTTCCAACGTCCCGCAGCTAGGCGGCCGAGCGCAAAAGGACTGGTTCGGCGCAAGGTTGTGTTTCCCAAAAGTGCCGCGTCGGTCTATGTCTCTGCGGCCTGCATTCGCCTGGATCGCCGGCAATTTGCCAATTGAAAAGCCCTGCTCGGAGAATGAACAAATGACGCGTCTGTCCCGCCGCACCATCCTCGCCGGGCTGTCGGTTGCCCCATTGGCGGCACCGGCACTGGTGCGCGCCCAAAGCACGTCCAAGCCGGTCAAAATCGGTCTGCTCAGCGACATGAGCGGCCCCTATCGCGACGTCGGCGGGCCGGGCAATCGTGTCGCCACCGAACTCGCGATCCAGGATTTCGGCGGCTCCGTGCTCGGCCGTCCGATCGAAATTCTGCAGGCCGACGACCAGAATAAGCCCGATATCTCCACCTCGATCGCCCGCGAGTGGATCGATGCCCAAGGCGTCGATGTGCTGGCCGATGGCGCGGCAAGCTCCGCCGGGCTCGCGGTGCAACAGGTCTGCCGGGAGAAAAAGCGCATCTACCTGATCACCGGTCCCGCGACATCGGACATGACGGGCAAGCAGTGCTCCCCGTTCGGGGTGCATTTCTCCTACGATACCTACGCGCTGGCGCACGGAACCGGCACCGCCCTGACCAAATCGGGTGGCGATAGCTGGTTCTTCATCACCGCCGACTATGCCTTCGGCTACGCGCTGGAACGCGACACCATGGACGCCGTCAAAGCTGCCGGCGGCAAGGTGCTCGGCGCCGTGCGCGCGCCGCTGGGAACCGCCGATTTCTCGTCCTATCTGGTGCAGGCGCAGGCGTCTGGCGCGAAAGTCATCGGCCTTGCCAATGCCGGCACCGACACCCAGAACTGCGTCAAACAAGCGGCGGAATTCGGCCTGACCCGGTCCGGCGTGCGGCTGGCAACGCTGCTGATGCAGATCAGCGACGTGAACTCCCTCAGTCACAAAGTCTGCGAGGGGCTGGCCTATACCGACTCCTTCTACTGGGACATGACCGAGAAATCCCGCGTTTGGTCGAAACGCTGGAGCGACAAGATGGGCGGCATGGTGCCGGGGCTGTTGCATGCGGGCAGTTATTGCGCCGCGACGCATTGGCTGAAGGCGGTGCAGGCGGCCGGGACCACCGATGCCGAAACGGTCGTGGCCAAGATGAAGGCGACGCCGATCAACGATTTCTACAACACCGACGTGAAGGTGCGCGAAGACGGCCGCGTGATGCACGAGATGCATCTTTGGCAGGTCAAGCCGGTTGCGGAAGCCAAGTCGAAATACGATTTCTGCAAGTCGCTGGCGACCATTGCCCCGTCCGAGGCATGGCGCCCCCTGGCCGACGGCGGCTGCCCGCTGATCAAGGTCTGATACCGGCGCAAGGCCGGGGCGGCAGAATTGCCAGCCCGGTCCGTTGCCAGCCCGGTCCTGGATCGCGATCCAAGCTTTCCGCCTCCTTGGAATTGTGTAACGGCCTGAGTTCCTCTACGTCTGCGCTTCTGTCATGGAGGTAACGGGTGAAAAATTTGCTTGTTTTGACCGCTGCTATGGGGATCTCGGCTTGTGTGCCGCAGCGTCCCAATGTGCCGATGCAGACGCACTTTGATCCTTCGGAGGTAGCTTGGGCAAATGCGCAAGGCTCCGCTGCAATCCATGGGCAAGCGTTCATGAAGACGCGCGCAGGGGACGTAAAAACATGTGCTGGCAATGAAGTTCACTTGATACCTTGG
>JANXMB010000174.1 GCA_025354865.1 Acetobacteraceae bacterium
GCAGCGAACCTCGAAGCGGCGGTCCGGCGCCTGGCGCTGCTGGAGCGGCTGGCCGATCAGGAATGGGCACGGCAGGCGTCACGCGCACCCGCCCGTGCGGCACCACACGCCGCCGCGCCCGCCCGCCGTATCGTGGTACCGGTCGGAACCGGAAACCAGGCCAAATCGGCGAAAATTCGCGCGCTGTCGAAACAAATAAACGAACTGGGGCGGCGATAAAATCAGCGGTTCGCGCTCGAAGCGTCCGAGGCCCAACCCTGGCCGCTTTTGGCGTCGAACACTGCGGCTTGTTGCCCCCAATGTTGCCCCGCGCAATTCAATCGATCTGGTATCTGATTAAAACAGACCGTAACCCATTGATTTATTTGGTGCGCCCGGTAGGACTCGAACCTACAACCGAGCGGTTATGAGCCGCCAGCTCTAACCAATTGAGCTACAGGCGCACCGTGCGGGGAATTTGGTCTCCCTTGCGGCGGTGCGCAAGGTCGCTATTTGCGTCGGAACCGAGGTTCTGGCATACGCCGGGCCACTTCCACCCTGGCCGGGGCGGTCGAGCGGGCGCGCGTGCCCGTCGCACCGGCTGCAATACCTGATTCGATAAGAGGAAAACCTCGGATGCAATCGGCCCAAATAGCGATCCTTGCCTGCGGTGTGCTGGCATTGATCTACGGCCTAATCACCGCCAGGCAGGTTTTGGCGGCTGACGCTGGCAACGCCCGCATGCAGGAGATCGCCGCCGCCATTCAGGAAGGCGCCAGCGCTTACCTGAACCGGCAGTACACCACCATCGGTATCGTCGGCGTCGTCATCGCCGCCATTCTGCTCGTGCTGCTCGGCGCGAAAACCGCGATCGGCTTTGCGATCGGCGCGGTGCTATCGGCTGTGGCCGGTTACGTGGGCATGAACGTCTCGGTGCGTGCCAATGTGCGCACGGCGCAGGCCTCGCGCAACGGTCTGGCCGCAGGGTTGGACATCGCGTTCAAATCCGGTGCGATCACCGGCATGTTGGTGGTTGGCCTCGGCCTGCTGGGCGTCGCCGGCTATTACTTCGTTCTGACCAACGGTGCGCCTGCGAATGCCGATCCTCGGCCGACCATGGAAGCGCTCGTCGGGTTGGGCTTCGGCGGTTCGCTGATCTCGATCTTCGCCCGTCTGGGCGGCGGGATCTTCACCAAGGGCGCCGACGTGGGCGCGGATCTGGTGGGCAAGGTCGAAGCGGGTATCCCCGAGGACGACCCCCGCAACCCCGCCGTGATCGCCGACAACGTGGGTGACAACGTCGGCGACTGCGCCGGTATGGCCGCCGATCTTTTCGAGACCTATGCTGTGACCATCGTCGCCACCATGCTGCTGGCAGCCATCAGCTTCACCGGTGCGGCGCAAACCTCGCTACTGATGCTGCCGCTCTCCATTTGCGGCATCTGCATCGTCACCTCGATCGTTGGCACCTACTTCGTGAAGCTGGGCGCCGATAACGCGATCATGAAGGCGCTGTACAAGGGCTTGCTCGTGACCGGCGCGTTGTCGGTTGTCGGCGTCGCCGTCGTCATCCAACAAGTCGTCGGCTTCGGTGAGATCCAAAACGGCATCACCGGCATGCAACTGTTCGTTTGCGGCTTGGTCGGGCTGGCCGTGACTGGCCTGCTGGTGTGGATCACCGAGTATTACACCGCGACGGAATATCGCCCGGTGCGCTCGATTGCCCAAAGCTCCACCACGGGTCACGGCACGAACGTGATTCAGGGTCTGGCGATTTCGATGGAAGCGACTGCGGCGCCGGTCATCGTGATCTGCATCGGCATCATCGTGACCTACATGCAGGCGGGCCTGTTCGGCACTGCTATCGCGGCGACTACCATGCTGTCGTTGGCGGGCATGATCGTGGCGCTCGACGCATATGGCCCGGTGACGGACAATGCGGGCGGCATCGCCGAGATGGCCGATCTGCCGAAGGAAGTGCGCGTCACCACCGACGCCCTGGACGCCGTGGGCAACACCACGAAAGCGGTCACCAAGGGCTATGCCATCGGCTCCGCCGGTCTGGCGTCGTTGGTGCTGTTCGCGGCCTATACGCAGGATCTGGCGCACTACTTCCCGGCACTGAAGGTCGATTTCACCCTGCAGAATCCGTATGTGGTGGTCGGTCTGATCGTTGGTGGCCTGCTGCCGTACTTGTTCGCGGCGATGGGCATGACGGCGGTCGGCCGGGCAGCCGGTGCGGTGGTGGTCGAAGTCCGCCGCCAGTTCCGCGAAATCCCGGGCATCATGGCGGGCACCGCGAAGCCGGAATACGGCACGGCGGTGGACATGCTGACCAAAGCCGCCATCAAGGAGATGTTGATCCCCTCGCTGCTGCCGATCGCGGCACCGGTGGCACTGTGGATCGTCATCGACATCATCGCCGGTCGCGCGGCGGCATTCGCCTCCCTGGGCGCGATGTTGCTGGGCACGATCGTGACGGGTCTGTTCGTTGCGATTTCGATGACCTCGGGCGGTGGCGCATGGGATAATGCGAAGAAATACATCGAAGAGGGCAATCACGGCGGCAAAGGCTCCGACGCGCACAAGGCGGCGGTGACTGGCGATACCGTGGGCGACCCGTACAAGGACACGGCCGGCCCGGCGGTGAACCCGATGATCAAGATCACCAACATTGTCGCCCTGCTGTTGCTGGCGATTCTGGCTGGGATTTTGAAATAAACCCACCCTACCAAGGGATCGGGCAGACGGCCCTGGGCGCAAGCCTGGGGCCGTTTTTCTTTGCAGCGACCCGCTCCGCCTATCTACCCGGACGCCGCGCATTGGCGATGGCCGATAGCGGCCAAAGCGCGGCCCGCCAGTGGATCGCGATCGCCAAGGTCAGCACGAAGCCGCCGACGCAGTAACCGATGGCCGTGGCAGTGAATCCGATCCGCTCGATCGCCCAACCCGCTGCCAGCAGGCCCATCGGCAGGCCGTAGACCGCCATCATGCGCACGCCCATCACCCGGCCTCTGTATCGCTCCCCCGCCACGCGCAGCAGCATGGTGAACAGCGGCACTTGGCAGAAATTCTGTGCGATGCCGGCCAGCACCAGGAAGATGCCCGCGCCGACCGGGTTGGGCATCAGGATGTAGATTTGCACCATGGCGCACCACACCAGTACCGCCACAAGGAAGGTGCGCGCGGCGGGCAAGCGGGAACCGAGAACGCCGACTCCGACCGAGCCGCAGAAGGCGCCAGCGGAAAAACAGGCGAGCAGGCAGCCGAGGCCAAATCGGTCCAGTCCGTAGACCTCCTTAGCGATGTAGGGCATCAATCCGCCGGTCAGCGGGATGACGGTGACGTTGACCAGCACTGCCAGCCACATGCCCGCATGCAAGCAGGGGGTGTGCCAGACGTAGCGCATGCCGTCCCCCACCTCCCGCACGAACGACGCTTGTCCGACCCCTTCTGCTCGGCGGTGCGCCAAGCCTTGGCCCCCCAACGCAGTGAGGCCACAGGCGGCGGTGTATCCGATCGACACGATCAGGAAGGCCGGGCCCAATCCGATCGCGGCGACGATCGCGGCCCCTGCCAGCGGCCCCAGTATGCGAGAGAGATCGGACGTCGTTCCGGCGGCGCCCATCGCCGTCATCAGTTGCTCGGCGGGCACGATCGTGGCGATCAGGACGTTGCGCATGACCAGGTCGGATGGCTTGATCGCCCCGGCGAACACGGCGGCGACGAAGATCGGCACGGGACCGAGCATACCGGTGAATGCGAGTCCGGTCATGACGATGGCGGTCAGGGCGTAGCTGGCGCGCATCGCGCACAGCAGGCGTCGGTGTCCGAACTTATCGCCGGCCATGCCGAATGCCGGTGCCAGCGGGGTGCCGAGGTAGCGCAGTGCGGCGAACACGGTCAGCAGCAGGACGGATTGTGTCTCGGTCAGGATGAACCAGCCGAGCATGAGGACTTCCATCTCGATGGCGCAGTTGGTGAGAAGGTCGGCCGGCCATTGGAACAAGAAGCCCCGAACCCGGAAGGGCGACAGGATCACCGCGCGGCGTTCCCTTGGGAGTTCAGCGGCCAGACCGCGCGCCACCACCATCCCAGAATTGCGGCGGCGGCGGCGAAACCGGCGACGCAATAGCCGACGGCCATGGCGGTGAAGCCGACGCGGCCGATCAGCCAGCCGGCCAGCAGCAATCCCATCGGCAGGCCGTAAATGGCGAACATGCGCACGCCCATGACGCGGCCGCGGTATTGCTCCCCGGAGACACGCAGCAGCATGACGGCCAACGGCACCATGCAGACGCTCTGGCAGATGCCGGATAGTACGAGCATGACGGCGCCGCCGTAGGGACTGGGCATCAGCACGAAGGCCAACACCGCAACGTGCCACACCAGCGTCGATAGCAGCATGACCCGCGCCGCCGGCATGGCTTGGCCGACCAGACTGACCCCGATCGATCCGATCAGGGACCCGACGGAAAAGCAGGCGGCGAGCAGCCCGAGGCCGATGCGGTCCAGATGATAAACATCCCTGGCGATGTAGGGCATCAGGCCGCCGGTCAGCGGCAGGACGGTGGCGTTCACCAGAACTGCCAACCACATGCCGGCATGGGCGCATGGGGTGCGCCAGACGAAGCCCACGCCCTCCATCACTTCCTGCACGAAGGACGCGTTGCCGACCCCTGCCGCGCGTCGGTGCATCAGCCCGGCCCCGCCCATGCCGGTCAAGGTAACGCCGGACAGGTAGCAGGCCGCGATGACCAGATAGGAGACGCCGATACCGGTGGATGCCATCAGCGCGGCACCCAGCAGCGGCCCGAAGATGCGGGAGAAATCGGCGGTCGTGCGCGCCACTCCCATCGCCCCCATCAGTTGGTCGCCGGGCATGGTGACGGCGACCAGGGCATTGCGCATGGCCAGATCCGACGGTCGGATCAGCCCGGCGAGGGCGGCGGCGATCAACACCGGAATGGGTCCCAGCAGGCCGGCGAACCCGAGGATTGTCATGCCGCTCGCGAGCAGGGCGTAGCTGCCGCGCATGGCGCAGAGCACGTTGCGGTGCCCGAGGCGATCCCCCGCCATGCCGAACAGCGGGGCGATCAGGGTGCCGAGGTAGCGCAGCGCGCCGAACACGGTCAGCAGCAGCACGGATTGGGTTTCGACCAGGATGTACCAGCCGAGGATGAGGATCTCCATCTCGATGCCGACATTGGTCAGCAGATCGGCTGGCCATTGCATGAGGAAGGCCCGCACCCGGAAGGGGGACAGGAGGGAGTGGCGCGCTTGGACGGTCATTGCGTGGCAAGGTCCGGGGGATGCGGGCCGGTGTCAAATGCGCTTGGACTGGGCGGCGGCTTCGGCGATGGCGCGGGTGAGATGGAAGACAGTGGTGGAGGGTGGGCCGTGCGGATTGCCTTCGTCGTGTCGTGCCGTGAGCTGGCGTTCCGCCCGCCGTTCGGCTTCGTTCAGTTGCGTCAACAGGCCAGCGCAATCGGGGAGCTTACCGGCTCTGGCGTCGTATTCCGGACAGTGGGTTTGCAGGAGCGCCTGGACTTCCCAGCGGTCGTCAGGGCGGTCGTACTCGCGCACATGCAATACGAGCCAAACCTCGAAACAAGGGTTGGATCGCGCGACGCCGATCTTCTTATCTCCGCACAGGCGCACGGCCGGGTCGTGCGCTGGATGTTCGTCGCGGTCGAAAACCGCCCAGACTTCGTCGTTTTCCTCGTAAGAATCTTTCTTGCGGCGTGGACCGGCCTTATGCTCGGCGGCTTTTTGCGCAATTGTCATCGGGACGCCGACGGCCGGCACAATGTCTATAATCGTGCCTGGAAACTGGGCCTGGAGCGCGCGAAAGTAGGCAGGTTCCGTGTTCCGACCTTCGCAAAACAAAGTGAACCGGCGATAAGGTGTCAGCCTAGCCTTGCGGCGCTGGAGCGGCGGGAAATGGCGACGTGACACCCGTCAGGTAACTGGAACCAGATCCGCCGCACGTCCGGAGAACGGTATCGCCCCATAACGGCCTTGGAGATACCCGCGGGCGAGGTTGTCCGACTTTCGGGTTCTGAATTCGGTCAGGGGATAAATGTGGGTTGTCCCTTCACGGTCTTTCTCGGTGAACCACACTTGATCGCGGCGTAGTGACCTCGCGTTCAGCAGGTTGGTGTCGTGTGTGGTGGCAATCAATTGCGCACCGTTGGGATTGGCGCTCTTGGAGGCAAACAGTTCGAACAACATTTCGCAGGCACGTGTGTGGAGGCTGGCGTCCAGTTCGTCGACGACCAGCGGCGTGCCTCCGTCAAGCGCCCTGAACACCGACACAAGCAGCGCCAGTAGTCGTTGTGTGCCCATGCTTTCCTGCGTGAATTCTAACATCGCGTTTTCGGCGGCTCTTGCCCTGTGCGTTAATTTAATTGAACGTCGAGTCCGCAATGGTTCGAGACTTGGTACCGAAAGACCGAATTGCGACTTGAAAACAGCCCGGATGCCTTCCTGAATTTTGACCGATCGCTCATCGATCTCCTGCTCATGCACTTGGTATCCGACAATTCCAGTGCCAACCTCGGATAGAAATTGGATGATTCGTTCATCCTGATTCCTTCCGGCCAGCCGATCGGCAAGCGACTGTGGATTGACGGACTGCTCGAGATCGATCTGAATGGACTGGAAATACCGGTGAATTGTCGCCAATCCTTCGTGTCTGTTCTGAGCGGCAGCCGACAAAAACAGACTGTTTGGCCGCGTCAACTCGGAAATTATGTGGTTGTGCCCTTTCAGGCTCCGTCCGAAGCGGAACGTCATACCCTCCCGCTCGAACAGCATCAGGCGTTTGTTGTTCGGGAATGAGTACAGCCATTCAGCAACGAAGGCCTCATCATTTGCCTCGAACCCATAATGGTATCGTATATTGCCGGCTACGAAGTCAAATTCGATCCGGGTCGGAGCGTCCTGGGACTCGGTATCGAGCACGAATGGCGTGCGGGGTATCGCCTCGTTTGGTTCGCGGCCGCTGTGCGACCGACGAATTGCTGACTGGGCCCATCGGATCGCGTCGACAAGATTGCTCTTGCCCGACGCGTTCGTGCCATAGATGACGACCGAGGGTAGAAGCGAACTACCCGGCACATGCGAACAGGCAATCAGCCCGGTGGTCGCATCGTCCAGCGTCGACGCGACCATGGACAGTTCCTGCCTATCGCGCAAAGAAAGGTGGTTTGTAACCGAAAAGCGGAGCAGCATGGGGACCTCATGGTGCGATCACGCTACCATATAACTGCCAATTTGGTCGAATCTGGGTAAATTTTAAGCTTTTCCTGCATGTTAATCACCATCGACAGAGCATCCCGAGCGCCTTGCCCGCTCGCGCCACCTCTTGACGCAGCGCAGCAAATCGCCATTTTGCACGATATGCGCAACTTCTCCGATTTGACCGAACGCGAAGTCCTCGCCCTCGCCATCGCCAACGAGGAGGAAGATGGCCGCATCTACGTCGATATCGCCGAAGGCCTGCGCGCCGAATACCCAGGCAGCGCCGCGATGTTTACCGAAATGGCGGCGGAGGAAGCCGATCATCGGCGCCTGTTGCTGGACCTCTATCGGGAAAAATTCGGTGAGCACATCCCGCTGATTCGCCGCCAGGACATTCGCGGCTTCATCCACCACAAGCCGATTTGGCAGATTCAACCGCTGCAACTCGATGCTGTCCGCGACATGGCGGAGAGCATGGAAGTCGAGACCCAGCTTTTCTATCGCAAGGCGGCCGGCCGCAGCCAGGATGTGTCCATCCGTAAACTGCTGGGCGACCTCGCCGACGCCGAAGTGCGGCACGAGCATATAGCGGAGGGCATTCGGGAGAAGAACCTGCCCGACGACGTGCGGGCGCACGAAGACGATCATGCCAAGCGGTCGTTCATCCTGCGGGTGATCCAACCCGGGCTGGCCGGTCTGATGGATGGGTCGGTGTCCACTTTGGCGCCGGTGTTTGCCGCTGCTTTTGCCACCGGCAATTCCTGGAATGCCTTTCTGATCGGTATGGCCGCGTCGGTCGGCGCCGGCATCTCGATGGGCTTCGCCGAGGCATTGTCGGACAATGGCAGCCTGACCGGGCGGGGCGCGCCATGGATCCGCGGTCTGATCTGCGGATTGATGACCACCGCCGGCGGTATCGGCCACACGCTGCCCTTCCTGATCCCGATTTTTTTCACCGCGACCGTCCTTGCGGTGGCCGTGGTGGTGCTGGAACTGGCGATCATCTCCTGGATTCGGTGGAAATACATGGACACACCCCCGGTGTCGGCGGCAATGCAGGTCGCATTCGGCGGGGCCTTGGTGTTTGCGACCGGCGTGCTGATCGGCTCCTCGTAATTCGCATTTGTGCGACGCGCGCCCGACCGGCTACCAACACTTCGTCGCGAAACATGCTCCGATTCGGAGTCGAGGAGACGAACATGAAGCCCTGGACCATGGCTTGTCTGGCCGGCGTGGCGCTGCTGGCAGCGTGCGGATCGGATAGCGGAGCGGACAGGAATGGCGCGGGCGCCAATGCCAACGGGGCCGGTTTCGGCGCCGGGGGCGCCGGAAATGTCGGCGGCGCCGGGCGCGCGACACCCGGGTCCCAGGAAGATATGGTGCAATCGGCCGGGGATAAGATCTTCTTCGACTCGGACAAGAGCACCGTCAACGATAAATCCCGCGCGACGCTGGATCGGCAGGCGACCTGGTTGCAGCAGTACCCGAATGTGCAGATCTGGATCGCCGGCAATTGCGACGAACGCGGTACCGAGGAATACAACCTCGCGTTGGGGCAACGGCGCGCAAACGCCGACAAGGCTTATCTGATGGCGCACGGCATCGCGGCAACCCGGATGGAGACGATCAGCTACGGCAAGGCTCGTCCGCTGGATCCCGGCACCGGCCCCGAAGCCTATGGGCAGAACCGCAACGCCGTCGCATCGGTGAAATAACCCGGTCGGGCGCTGTTGCTTTTCGGGACACCGCCCAGGACCGCTGCCGCGAATCCTGGGCCGCGTTCGTTCTAGCCGCCAATATACTCGCACTTGAATCCATTGCCCCAGCGCTTCACATACCCGCGCGACGGCGAGGGGAAGTGCGCGAAGCAGCATTGGGTGTCGGTGTCGCAGTATTGCTCCAGGAACGCCTTGCGGGTCGCCGCACCCTGCTTGCCGTCGTAGTCCACCCGCATCGCCAGATCGGGATACAGGGCCTGCAAAGGCGAGTGGATCAGGTCGCCCGTAAACACCGCGTCGTGCCGGCCCTTGCCGATCGCGACCGCGTAATGGTCGATGGTGTGGCCCGGGGTCGGCAGCAGCGTGACCAGATCGTTCAATTGGTAATCGCTGGTAACGGCATCGTAGGCCTTGGCCTCGACGATCGGGATGACGCTATCGACGATTGGCGGAATCGCCGTCTTCGCATTCTCCGCCAGCCAAAAATCCAGCTCGGTTTTCGAGAACAGATACCGCGCCTTGGGGAATGTCGGGACCCAGCGGCCGTTTTCCAGCTTCGTGTTCCAACCGACGTGATCGACATGCAGATGGGTGCACATAACGAAATCGATGTCGTTCGGGGTCAGCCCGGCCCGCTTCAGGCCGTCCATGAATGCGGTGTCCTTTTTCCGGTGCCATAACGGGCGGGCGGCGCGGTCCTTGTCGTTGCCGACGCAGCTATCGACCAGGATGTTGTGGCCGCCGATCTGCACGACATAGGACTGGAAGCACAGCACCAGATTGTCGTCGGCATCCATGGCGGTCGGTTGCAGCCAGTGGCGGTTCTCGTCCAGCACATCCTTGGTCAGGCCCGGCAGAAATTCCAGCGCGGGGGTGAAGCCGCACTCCATTTCGACGATGCGGTGGATGGTCGCACTGCCAGCTTTGAATGTCAGGCTCATGGTTTGGGGTCCCCTCTGGTCGTTTGCTTGGATCCGATGTTAGCTGCGAGGGACGCCGCCGACAAACCGCGCGGCAAAGGGGGGTTGTTCCATGACCGCGGCGAATTCGCTCAGTCCCGAGACCGTGATGGCGCAAATGAAGGCGAACGGTGTCACCGACATCGTCTGGTTGCCGGACAGCGAAACCAATTTCCTCTATCTGCTCATGAGCTCCGATCCCGATCTGCGGCTGGTCGGCGTGACCCGGGAAGGCCACGCGATGTCGATCGCCGCCGGGCTGTTCGCAGGCGGGCGCAAGCCGATGATCCTGATCCAGAATACCGGCATGCTGGAATCCGGCGATTCCATCCGCGGTTGGCTCATGGGGCTGGATGTCCCGGTGGTGATGCTGGTGGGGTATCGCGGCTACACCCGGCACGGCGTCATTACCGACACTGTCGCGCACTACACCGAGCGGTTTCTGATGGCGTTCGATATTCCGTTCTATCTGGTGGAAAACGACGACGATGCCGATCGCATCGCCATTGCGTTCAAGCAAGCCGAGCAGACACGGAAACCGGTGGTCGTGCTGGTAGGCGACGAATTTCACGGGTTCAATCGGTAAGGGGGTTTCGACCATGATGAACACAGCCGATTTGATCGAGGCTTTCGCCAAGCATCGCGGCGATGCGATCGTGATCTCCGGACGCGGCGGCCGCCACTGGATCCGCCAATCTGATACGGCGTTGGATATTCCCCTCGGCGACCCCGCGATGGGCGGACATGCCGGATTCGGGCTCGGCTTGGCGCTTGCGCAGCCGAACAAGCGCGTTGTGCTGTTCGATTCCGAGGGCGATATCCTCATGAGTTTGGGGCAATTGCCGACGATCGCCGAGCAGGCGCCGGCGAATTTCTACCATTTCGTGCTGGATAACGAGGTTTATGCCACAACCGGCGGCCAGCCGGTGCCGGGTTCGAAAATCGTCGATTACGCCGGCATCGCGCGGTCGTCGGGGTATCCGCGCGCGATGAGTTTCTCCGAACTGGATGAATTTACCGCAGCGCTGCCGGGCATTTTCGCCGCGCCGGGGCCGGTTTTCGTTTCGTGCAAAGTGTATCCCGAGGTCGAGAACACGCCGATCGGGCAGCGCGTGCGCTGGCGGAAGAAGTCGGCGGCGCAGGTCGTCGCCGATCTGCGCGGCGCTTTGGGGGCGGGGTAAGGCACGGCACCCTACCCAGTAACGTTCGGCAACACACGCGACTCTTCCGCCCGGCGCCCCCGCGTGCTACCCGCGCCGCAATGAGAGCGCTGCTACGGCACCCCACCGCACAGGCCATGCTGGCCCGACTGATTGGCCTTTACCTTTCCCTCGCGCTTCGCACCACGCGGTGGACCTTGGTGGGGCGGGAGAACATTGCCCCGCGCACGCTGGGCGTGCCCGCCGTCATCGCCTTTTGGCACGAGTATTTGCCGCTGATGTCGATGCTGATGCTGATGGCCGACGATCTGCCCGGCCAACGTCCGACCACGCACACCTTGGTCAGCTACCACCGCGACGGGCGCTTCATCGGCACCATCGTGCGTCGTTTCGGGATCGAGCCGGTGCTGGGTTCCTCTTCCAAAGGCGGTGCGGCCAGCCTGCGCGCCATGCTGAAACTGCTGGCAAAAGGCGACGTCATCGCGATCACGCCGGACGGACCGCGCGGCCCGCGACGGGAAGCCGATGCTGGTGTCGCACAGCTCGCCGCGCTCGCAGGCGTGCCCATCGTGCCCTGCGCCGCTCGGACCACCCGATCCATCGGTCTGAAAACCTGGGATCGCATGCGGGTGCCGCTGCCCTTCGGTCGCGGTGTTATGGTCTGCGGCCCCGAAGTCGTCGTCCCGCGGGACGGCTGGCGGGACGCGGTCGCGGGCATTGTCGTCGCCCTCAACGACGCGGCCGATCGGGCGGACCGGTTGTGCCCAAGCTAAATCGGCAATTCCTGGCTCGGCTTTGGGCGGGGGCCACCACGCTGGCCGTGCCGTTTCTGCGCTGGAGCCTGCGTCGGCGCGCCGCGCGGGGCAAGGAAATCCTCGAACGACTCCCCGAGCGATGGGGGGACGACGACACGCTGCGCCCGAACGGGCGGCTGTTGTGGCTGCACGCCGCCAGCATGGGCGAAACCACCTCGTTGCTGCCGGTTCTTTCGGCGCTCGCCCGATCGGACGTGACGATCTTGTTGACGACCGGCACCGTGACCTCGGCCGCCTTGCTCGATCGGCGGTTGCCGGAGCTGGGTTTGCAGGATCGCGTGCTGCATCGCTTCGTGCCGCTGGATGTGCCAGCCTGGGCCGATCGATTTCTGGACCGCTGGCGCCCCGATGCTGTTGGTTTCGTCGAGAGCGAGTTGTGGCCCAATCTCCTCGGTGCCTGCCAAGCGCGGGGCATTCCCACCATGCTGATCAACGCCCGCATTTCCGCCGGCAGCCTGCGGGCCTGGCGGCGGGCGCCGGTTCTGGCGCGATCGATGTTGGCGAGTTTCAGCCGCATCCACGCGCGCGGGCGGGAAGATGCCGACCGGCTGCGGTCCCTCGGCGCGGAGGCAGTGACCAGCCCGGGCGATCTGAAGTTCGCCGCGCCCGAATTGCCCGCCGAGTCCGCGACGTTGGCGCGGTTGCGGTGGCAGATCGGCAATCGGCCGGTGTGGGTCGCCGCCAGTACCCATCCGGGCGAGGAAGCCGAAATCGCCGTTGCCCATCGCATCCTGGTCGCCGCATTCCCAAACCTGCTGACAATCGTGGCGCCGCGTCATCCGGATCGCGGTCCGGACCTCGCCACACAGTTGCAGGCTCCGCGACGCGGCGCGGGTGAGCCGCCGCCGTCCCAGGCCGGTATCTGGATCGCCGATACGATGGGCGAACTCGGCCTTTGGTACCGGCTGGCGAAAGCCGCATTCGTCGGCCGCAGCCTGCTGCCGCCCGGCGGCGGGCAGAACCCGTTGGAACCGGCCCGCCTGCGCTGCCCGGTCGTGGTTGGGCCGCATACCGATAACTTCACCGACCCGGTCGATCGTCTGCGTGCGGCGCATGCCATTGTCGAGGTCGCGGACGCGGCAGCGCTGGCCGACGCGATCGCCGGGTTGTTGCGCGACGAACCCGCTCGACGGGCGCAGGCGGAACGGGCGTTTGCTGCGGTGCAACTCTACGCCGGTCTGCCAGCCCATACGGCCGAGGTACTGCTCGACCTGCTGCCGCCGATCGATCGATGATCCGCGCCCCGGCCTTCTGGTTCCACGACGGATGGCTTGCCAAGCTGCTGTCCCCCTTGTCGGCGATCGGTTCCGCGCTCGCCGCTCGGCGCGTTGCGCGACCCGGTTGGCGGGCGCCGGTTCCGGTGCTGTGCTGCGGCAATGTCACGGTCGGCGGGGCGGGCAAGACGACGGTGGTGCAGGACCTCGCGCGGCGGTTGATTGCGCGCGGGGAAACGGTGCACCTGCTGTTGCGGGGCTACGGCGGATCGTCGCGCGGGACCCACCGTGTTTCCCCCACCGACACGGCGGCGGAGGTCGGCGACGAAGCGCTGTTACTGGCGGCGATCGCCCCGACCTGGACCGGTGGGGATCGGGGCGAGAGCGCCCGAGCAGCGGTGGCGGCGGGAGCAACGGTGCTGGTGATGGATGACGGGTTGCAGAATCCGTCGTTGGCCAAGGACATGTCGTTGCTGATCGTCGATGGCGCCACCGGGTTCGGCAATGGCCGGGTCCTGCCGGCCGGCCCGCTGCGGGAGCCTGTGGCCACCGGCGCGGCGCGCTGTCGGGCTGCCGTCGTCATCGGTGCCCCGGTCGCGCTGCCGTCCGGATTGCCGGTTTTGCGTGCGTCCCTGGTGCAAGGACCGGAGATCGAGGCCCTGCGCGGGCGGCGAGTTCTAGCCTTTGCCGGCATTGCCTATCCGGACAAATTCTTTGCGCCCTTGGCGCAGGCCGGTGCAAACCTCGTCGCCCGCGTGTCCTTCGCCGATCACCACCCCTACACAAACCCTCAGCTCGAAGACTTGCTCGCGCGGGCGCAACGCCTGGACGCCGTACCGGTCACCACACCCAAGGATGCCGTCCGCCTGCCGCCGGATTTGCGCGCCAAGGTCGCGGTCGTCGGTGTGGGCCTTGCCTGGTCCGATGAGGCGGCGTTGAACGCCCTGCTAGACGGGCTGGTGCGCGACAGAGGGGTGTCCTGTGCGACACTATGAATCGGCTCTATAAATTGGCGTTCAAGCGTCGGTCGGACGCATAAGGAAGCGGTCCTGTACCGACCAAAGAGGGTAACATAATGAAAATGTTCGATATCTCCGGCAAGGTTGCGTTGGTCACGGGCGGCAATGGCGGCATCGGCTTGGCCATGGCGCTGGGGGTCGCATCCTGCGGCGCCAACGTCGCGATCGCCGGCCGCAACGCCGAAAAAGCCGTCTCCGCCCTGGAAGCCCTGCGTGCGCTTGGCGTCGAGGCCGAATTCATTGCCGCCGACGTGACCAAGAAGGCCGATTGCCAGCGCATGGTCGCCGAGACCGAGGCGCGCTTCGGCCGCCTGGATATCCTGGTCAACAATGCCGGCACCTCGATCCGTAAAATGCCGCAGGATTATTCCGAAGACGAATGGCACCAAGTGCTCGATACCAATCTCACGAGCGCGTTCCTGTGCTCTCAGGCCGCTTACGCCGCGATGAAGAAGGCCGGTGGCGGCAAGATGATCAATATCGGGTCGATGATGTCGCTGTTCGGCGCGCCCTATGCCACGCCCTATGCGGCCAGCAAGGGCGGCATCGTGCAGATGACGAAATGTCTCGCAACCGCCTGGGCGAAAGACAATATCCAGGTGAACGCGGTGCTGCCGGGGTGGATCGATACCGAACTGACCCAGCGCGCCCGGTCGCAGGTGGACGGTCTGCAGGCGAGCGTGGAAAAGCGCACGCCGGCCGGGCGTTGGGGTGCGCCGCCGGATATGTCGGGCGTTGCGGCCTTCCTGGCGACCCCGGCGTCCGATTTCGTGACGGGAACGGCGATCCCGGTGGACGGCGGGTTCTCGATCGCGATGTGATCCCATGGCGCGAGAAGCCCGTCCGCCGGACCTGCAACAGGCCGTCGCGTTGTATCGGCAACAACGGCCGCATGAGGCGGAGAGGCTTCTCGCGCAAATCCTGCAACGCCATCCAAAGAACGTCGATGCCCTGCATCTGCTGGGGATTGTTGCACAAGAAACCGGCCGCGCCGATCGCGCGGTCGCGCTGCTGCGAAAAGCCGTCGCACTCGCCCCCCGCGCCGCGCCGCTGCACGACAGTCTCGCCGCCGCGCTCACCGTGCTCGGTCGCCACAACGAGGCATTGGCGCATTGGGATAAAGCCACTGAAGCCGATCCGCAGTTCGCCGATGCGCACGTCAATCGCGGGACTTTGCTGAACAAAATCGGTCGGCCGGAACAGGCCGTCGCCGCCTACGACAAAGCCTTGGCCATCGACCCGCATTTCGCCGAAGCCCACTTCAATCGCGCCGTCGCGCTCGGTCGCCTTCGACAATACGAAGAAGCATTGAAAAGCTGCGATCGGGCGATCGTTGCAATGCCGAATTTCCCGGAAGTGCATTTCACCCGCGGTACGATTTTGGCGGAGCTGAAACGCACCGATGCGGCGATCGATAGTTTCAAACGAACCCTCGCGCTGCAACCCGATCGGGCCGAGGCCTATTACAATATCGGGACCTTCTACCTTGGCACCGGCAGGCTGCAAGCGGCGGTCGATAGTTTGGCACGAGCAACCGAACTGGAGCCGGATTATGCCGATGCGTGGCACAATCGGGGGATCGCGTTGCAAGACCTTGGGCAGTACGAGGAAGCCATCGTCTGCCAGGAAAAAGCTTTGGCATTGCGACCGGATTTCGATTTTTTGCTCGGCGATATGTTGCAATTGCGACTGAATATCTGCGATTGGGCAGGGTTGGAGGAATCGATAGAGCGTCTGAAGCAACAAACGGCCCGAGGGGAAAAGGCGCTATCGCCGTTCGCGGCGTTATTGTCGGTTGACGATCCGGAGATACAACGAAAGGCGGCGGAACTGTACGCCGCTGCGCGGTGTCCAGCCGATGTCGGCGTCGTGCCGTTCGGCCCGACTCGGCGATCGGATAAAATTCGTATCGGCTATTTCTCTGCCGATCTCCGCGAGCATCCGGTTGCATACCTGACCGCTGGGTTATTCGAACATCACGATCGATCCCGTTTCGATATCGTGGCATTTGCATTCGGTCCCGATACCAAGGATGCCATGACGGATCGGATCGCCCGCGCCTGCGACGAATATGTCGATGTGCGTGGGATGTCCGATGCAGCGGTCGCTCGGCTAGCGCGGGAGAAGGCGATCGATATTGCGATCGATCTCGGCGGTTTCACCCGCTATGCGCGCCCGGGTATTTTCGCCCAACGGGCCGCGCCGGTGCAGGCGAGCTATCTTGGATATCTCGGCACGATGGGTGTGCCATACATGGATTATATCCTTGCCGATCCGATTGCGATCCCGGAGGTCGCGCGACAGGGTTTTGCCGAGAAAATCGTTCATCTCCCCTGTTTCCAATCCAATACGATCGATTTACCCGTGTCGGATACATCGATTTCACGTGCCGAGGTCGGTTTGCCGGATACCGGCTTTGTGTTCTGCAGCTACAATAACAATTTCAAAATCCTGCCGTGGATGTTCCAGGCATGGCTTCGGATCCTTGCGGCGACACCCGGCAGCGTGCTGTGGATTTATATCGCCAGCGCAGCGGCCGTGCGCAACATCCGTGCGGCAGCGGCGGAACAGGGGCTCGGCGCCGACCGAATCATCTTCGCCGAACGCGTGCCCCGGCCCGACTACATGGCTCGGCTGCGGTTGGCCGATTTGTTTTTGGATACCGCCCCGTACAATGCCGGCACGACGGCCAGCGATGCACTGTGGATGGGCCTTCCGGTGCTGACGCTGGCGGGCACGACCTTTGCCGGCCGCATGGGGGCGAGCCTGCTGACCGCGATCGGCATGCCCGAGGCGATCGCCGCAACGCTGGACGAGTACGAGGCGACGGCCATTGCACTCGCGCACGATCCGGACCGCCTCGCGGCCCTGAAAACCAAGCTCGCCGCGAACCGATCGACGACCCGCCTGTTCGATACGCGGCAGGGCGCGCGAGACATCGAAGCGGCCTATGCGGCGATGATCGAGCGCTTGTGGGCGGGACTGCCGCCGGACCATTTGGTCGTTGCGGTCGCGTAGGCCCGCATTGGTCCACGCCGCATCGCGACCGGCGGTCCATTGTGCTGGCGGGCCGGTCTGGCATTGTCCCGGCCTTTCCTGGACCGCGATGCGTTTGCCTTGGCCCACGCAGCGCGGTCTAACTCTTTGTTTGGTCGCGCGATTCAGACCTCCGGTCATCGCGCTCTGGTGGAGCAACACACGTGCAGACCATCCGAACCGTATGCGCGCACGATTGTCCCGATATGTGCTCGCTCCTCGTGCAGGTGGATCGGGGTCGAGTCGTGCGCATCCAGGGCGACCCCGATCATCCGCTGACGGCCGGTTTCGCCTGCGGGAAGGTCAATCGCGACATGGAGTTGGTGTATTCGCCGCAGCGTCTGGCGACTCCGTTGCGCCGGACCGGCCCCAAAGGCAGCGGCAGCTTCGCCCCGATTTCCTGGGAGGAAGCACTGGACGAGATCGTCGCCCGCTGGAAAGCGACGATCGCCGAGCACGGGCCGATGGGCATTCTTGGGTATGCGTATAGTGCGCATCAAGGATTGATGAACCGGGGTCTGCTGAACGGATTGTTCCACGCGCTGGGCACCAGCCGACTCTGGGGCGGCACGGTTTGCGATTCGTGCGCCGAGGCGGCGTGGGATTCGGTGGTTGGGCCGATCGGCGGGGCGGATCCGGAATCGGCGGCGGAAGCGGATTTGCTGATCTGTTGGGGGTCCGATCTGCACGCCACCAACGTGCATCTATGGACGAAGTTCGAGCAAGCGCGGGCGAAAGGCGCCAAGCTGATCGTCATCGATCCCCGGCGAACCCGAGCGGCGAAATCGGCGGACTGGTATTTGCCGATCAGGATTGGGACGGATTCGGCGCTGGCCTTGGGTGCGATGCATATCATGGTGCGCGACGGCAAAACGGATGAGGCTTATATCGCCGCGCAAACCACCGGTTTCGATCGGGTGAAGGCGGAAGTATTGCCCCGTTTCACCCCCGCCTACACGGCGGAGATTACCGGCCTGTCGGTGGCGGATGTCGAGAATTTCGCCGCGATGTACGCGGCTGCGAAAAAATCCTTCATCCGCATCGGTTTCGGCATGAGCCGCTTTACCCATGGCGGCAACAACCTTCGTACGGTCGCCATGCTGCCAGGCGTCACGGGGGCGTACGGTCGTTACGGCGGGGGCGCCTTACTCGCGACGGCGGCATCGTTCGACCTGAATTACAACGCCGTTCGCAAACCATCCGGCCCGGACAGCACCCGCACAGTCAACCATCTGAAACTCGGCGATGCCTTGCTGAACGCGAGCGACCCGCCGATCCAGGCGCTATTTATTGCGGCCAACAACCCGGCGGTGACGAATCCCGATACCGCGAAGATGCGGCGCGCCCTGGCGCGGGAGGATTTGTTCACCGTGGTGCACGACCCCTTCCTGTCGGACACCGCCAAATATGCCGACATCGTGCTGCCCGCCACGACCTATCTGGAGACCGAGGATTTCTATCGCTCGTACGGCACCTATTACATGCAGTACGGCAACAAGGCGATCGAGCCGCAAGGGCAGGCGCGGTCGAATTTCTGGCTGACGCAGGAACTCGCGCGTCGCATGGGTCTGACCGATCCGGTGTTTTCCATGACTCAGCCGGACATTTTGAAAGAGATGTTCCGCGGGGCGAAAGGGGCCGCCGCAGCCTTCGATCCGGCGCAATTGCCGGGGCAGGGGCCGGTGTCGATCGGGCACAAAGGCGGGCAGGCATTCCGCACGGCCTCGGGCAAGTTGGAATTCGCGGCGGGCGGCTTGCCGGACTGGCAGCCCGATCCCGCCGATACCAAGCAATTCCCCCTGCAATTGCTGACGACGCCGGGCTATTTCCAAAGCCATACCGCGTTCTCGGGCGTTGCTTTCCTGCGGGAGCGGGAAGGCGTGCCGTGCGCGGTTTTGCATCCGGACGACGCGGCCGAGCGGGGTTTGCAGCACGGTCAGAAGGTCCGTTTGCATAATGAAAGGGGGTCGATCGGCCTGATCTTGCATGTTGCGGCGGACATCCAGCCCGGCGTCGTCCTGGTGCCGGGGCAGCGCCCGGACGGCGAAGCCGTGGAGGGCACCGTCAACATGCTCTGCGCCGACACCTATACCGACATGGGGGAGGGTGCGACCTACCAGAGCACCTGGCTTGACGTCGCGGCCTGGTAGCCGGAGCGCGCTCTAGCAGGCTGCTGAAAAAGTCCGGCGGACCGGCAACGATTGGTCAAAAAGAATCGCAGACGCCGCTTGGGCGACCGAATGTTTCGTGAGGTCAGTGCGCTGCGACTCAATCTTTCGTGGTAGGGTGTCGAGAAGAG
>JANXMB010000175.1 GCA_025354865.1 Acetobacteraceae bacterium
GCCCCCGGTCGGGATCGGATCGCCGGGCATGGCGATTTCGTCGCCGGTCGCGAGGATCCCGACCCGAGGGCGGCGGTGCACGTTCAACCAGGGGTGATTGGCCGCGGCGGCCAGCCCGACATCGCGCGCGGTCAGCTTGCGTCCGGCGGCGATAACCGCATCGCCGGACGCGAAATCCTGCCCGGCGCGGCGGATATGCCGCCCGACGGTCGTGGCTTCGTCGATCCGCACGCGATCGCCGTCTCGGGTGGCATCTTCCTGCAACAGGATCGAATCGGCGCCGGCCGGCACCACGCTGCCGGTGAACAGCCGCACCGCCTGATTAGGACCAACCGAACCGCCGAACGGGTGGCCGGCCGGGGCGGCGCCGATCACCGTGAGGCTGGCGCCCAGGCTGCCGTCCGCCGCGCGCAGGGCATAACCGTCCATCGCCGATACATCGGCCGGCGGCTGCGTGAGCCGAGCGATAACGGGTGCGGCGGTGACCCGGTTCCAGGCATTGGCCAGGGCCACGACCTCGGCCGGGGTGGGGCGCAGATCGTTCAGGATGCGGGCGCGGGCTTCATCGACAGAAATCATGGCGGGCTGGGGCATTTCGATCGGTCCTGGTCGGGTTTGCCCCGCCAACTCCTGCAACTATGAATTGAGCCGATGCGCGCCGGTTCGGCGATCGCGCTCAGGCCTGGGAGAACGCGCCGGATTTGCCGCCATCTTTGTGGACGACGCGCAGAGCCTCGATCCGCATACCGCGATCCACCGCTTTGCACATGTCGTAAACGGTCAGCGCGGCGATGGATGCGGCGGTCAGCGCCTCCATCTCGACGCCGGTCTGGCCGGTGGTGCGGACCGTCGCCTCGATCTCGATCGCGCTGGCGGCGATGTCGGGGGTCAGATCGACGGTCACGGCGGCGATGGGCAGAGGGTGGCACAGCGGGATCAAGTCCGACGTACGCTTCGCCCCCATGATGCCGGCAAGCCGAGCAACCCCCAGCACGTCGCCTTTTTTGGCACTGCCGGCGAGGATGGTTGCCAGGGTTTCCGGCAGCATGGCGACGCGCGCCTTGGCGGTGGCGGTGCGATGGGTGATCGGCTTGTCGGAAACATCGACCATCGCCGCGTTGCCGGCCGCATCGAAATGGGTCAGGCCGGTCATCCCAGCAACGTCCGGGTTGCCGCTGCGACGTCGTCCTGGCGCATCAGGCTCTCACCCACCAGGAACGCGCCGGCGCCCACGGCCGCGAGGCGTTGCAGATCGGCGGTGTCGCGAATGCCGCTCTCGGCGACCATGAAACGTTCGGGGGGAACCAGGGCGGACAATGTCTCCGTCGTCGCAAGATCGGTCTTCAATGTCTTGAGGTTGCGGTTGTTTATCCCGATCAACGATGTTTCCAGCCCCAGCGCCCGTTCCAACTCGGGTTCGTCGTGAACCTCCACCAACACATCGAGGTCGAGGCTCCGTGCCACAGCTTCCAGGTCGCGCGCCTGGGAATCGCCCAAGGCCGCCATGATCAGCAGAATGCAATCGGCGCCCATCGCCCGGCTTTCGTAAATCTGCCAGGGGTCCAGCATGAAGTCCTTGCGCAGAACCGGCAGATCGACCGCCGCTCGGGCCGCCATCAAATGGGCGTTGGTGCCCTGGAAATAGCGTTCGTCGGTCAGCACCGACAGGCACGTCGCACCGCCGGTTTTGTAGGCACGAGCGAGGGCGGGCGGATCGAATTCGGGGCGGATGAGACCGCCGGAGGGGGATGCTTTCTTGATCTCGGCGATCAGCCCATAGCGGCCGGCGCGCGCGGCGTCTTTCAGGGCGCGCCCGAAACCGCGGGTTTTGTCGCCGGCAGCGGCGATCTCGGCACGCAGGGCGTCGATCCCGCGCAACGCCTTGCGGCGGGCGGTTTCCTCCCGCGTGTCGGCACAGATGCGCGCCAGCACGTCCGGTGTGGCGTCGGCGTCGTTCGGCATCGTCGATCCCCTTGGCATTTGAGCACGACGACCGATGGGCCGGTTCGTGCGATCGAACAAAGAGTTAGCGCGTTAAACGACGCGAAAGCGAACGCTTGGCGATCTAGGATGCGGTCGCGCGCCGCAAAGTCTCCAGCGCATTCAGCGCGGCACCCGACGCGATGGCACCGGTCGCCTGGGCGACGCCGTCCCGCAGATTGCTCGCTCGTCCCGCCACGATCAGCGCGGCCGCCGCATTCAGCAGCACGGTATCGCGGTAAGCACTGGGTTCGCCTTGCAGCATCGCCAGCATGGCGGCGGCATTATACGCGGCATCGCCGCCCACGATCGCGGCGATCGGCGCGCGGGGAAGGCCGGCATCTTCCGGCAAGACCTTGAAATCGTGCACGATCCCGTTGGCGAGGGCGGAGACATGGTTCTCCCCGGCGACGGTCAGTTCATCCAGGCCCATGCCATGCACGACCCACGCGGCTTCGTGCCCAAGGGATTGCAGCGTCTCGGCTATCGGTCGGGTCCATTCGGCCGCGAATACGCCGGTCAACTGCCGCCGCACCCGGGCGGGATTGGCGAGGGGGCCGAGCAGATTGAAGATCGTGCGGGTGCCGAGTTCGACGCGCGGGCCGGCGGCATGGCGCATCGACGGATGATGCCGGGGGGCGAACAGGAACACGCAGCCGGCGGCGCGCAGAATGGCGGAAAGCCGTTCGATCGGGGCATCGATGTCGATCCCCAACGCCGTCAGAACATCGGCGCCGCCCGTCCGCGAGCTGAGTGCTCGGTTGCCATGCTTGGCCACCGGCACGCCGCAGGCCGCAACCACGAATGTCGCAGCGGAGGATACGTTCAGCGTGCCCGCCCCGTCGCCGCCGGTGCCGCAGACGTCGATCGCGTCGTCCGGCGCTTCGATCGCCGTCATCCGCGCTCGCATCGCACGCACTGCGCCGGCTAGTTCGGGCACGGTTTCCCCACGCACCCGCATGGCCATCAGCAAGGCGCCGATCTGCGCCGGGGTGGCTTCGCCGGACATGACGACATTGAACGCGGCCTGCGCGGCGGCTTCGGTCAGTTTCTCCCCCGTCGCAAGACGCGCCAGGAAGGGTTTGAGTCCATTGGGCATTGTCTACGCCGCCTTCGCGGGTACGTTGGTGCCGCGCGCGATGGCGAGGAAATTGGCGAGGATCTCGTGGCCGTATTCGCTGGCGATGCTCTCGGGATGGAACTGCACACCGAAGATCGGCAGCGTGCGATGGTGCATCGCCATGACGATGCCGTCGTCGGTCCAAGCGGTGGGCACCAGGTCCGGCGGCAGCGTGTCGCGATCGACGATCAGACTATGGTAGCGCGTGGCGGTGAACGGGGAGGGCAGGTCCGCGAGGATATCGGTGCCGGAATGGGTAATGGCGCTGGTCTTGCCGTGCATCGGTTCGGGCGCGCGCACGACATTGCCGCCGAACGCCTGACCGATCGCCTGATGCCCGAGGCAGACGCCAAGCAAGGGAATACGCCCGGCGGCGGCGGCGATCAGATCGAGGCAGATTCCGGCCTCGTTCGGGGTGCAGGGACCGGGCGAGAGGACGATCGCCTCCGGCTGGAGGGCAAGTGCCTGTTCCACGGTCAGCTTGTCGTTGCGCCAGACCTCGCACTCGAACCGACCGTCCCGGGCGCCGACGTCGCCCAGGAAATGGTATAGGTTGAAGGTGAAGCTGTCGTAGTTGTCGATGAGCAGGATCATGGCGCGGCATCCTTGCTCCGGCAGCGCGGCGGGGTCAACGGTTTGGTTCGGCTGCTGCGGGATCGATCAGCCCCGATGCTACCATTCTATGCCGCGCGGCGGCCATGCTGTCGGCAACCGCCAGGGCTGCGGCCAAGGCGCGACGCCCGGCTGCCGCATCCACCAGCACCGGCGCCCCGTCCAACACCGCCGCAACAAACCCCAAATGCTCGGCGGCAAGGGAGTCGTGCTCGTCCCAGCCGATTTCTTGGCTGCTGAACCCGTCGAGGCCGCGGATGGCCTGCCCCGGTCCGCGCGCGACGACGGTCAGTTTGCGGGCGTTGAAATCCGCCCCTAAATACCCATGCTGCGCGAAAATGCGCATCTTCCGTTCGGTGCGCGCGGAAATGCGGCTCGCGGTGATGGTGGCGACGGCGCCGCTGGCGAACCGGATGCGGGCGTTGGCGATATCCTCGTGCGCGCTGGCGACGGCCGCGCCGACCGCCTCGACGCTTTCGATCGGGCTGTCGATCAGGGTCAGGATCAAATCCAAATCGTGGATCATCAGATCGAGGATGACCGAAACATCCGTGCCCCGGGGTTTGAACGGCGCGATGCGCGTCGCCTCGATATACAAAGGTGGGCCAGTGCGGGCGGCCATGGCCTGGTAGGCGGCGGAGAACCGTTCGAGGTGCCCGACCTGCAACACCAGCCCGCGTTCGCTCGCCAGCGCGGCGAGTTCGTCGGCCTGCGCCAAGGTGGAGGCGATGGGCTTTTCCACCAGCACATGTTTGCCGGCGCGCAAGGCGGCGGAGGCCACGCCATGGTGCGTATCGGCGGGCGTCGCGACGATCAGGGCGTCGATTTGTTGCAGCAAAGCGTCGAACGGCATGTCCGGCGCGCCGACTTCCCACCCCAAAGTTTTGGCCCGCTCCAGGTCCAGGTCGTGGATACCGATCAGCGTGGCCCGAGGCGCGGCGGCGACTTTCAACGCGTGATAGCGGCCGAAATGGCCGGCGCCGGCAATGCCGATGCGGAGTTTGGAAACGGACATTGCGGGGACTCGCGGGTTGCTGGCAGCGAATATACCGCAGTGCGGCCAGGATGCGAGGATGCACCGACACGGCCGGTGTGGAACGTTGGGTCTATGGCCCGACCGGCACGCCCAACGCCCGTGCCAGCGTGGCAATCCGATGCGCATAAGTGTGCTGCGCCAGCACCCGGCGCTGCCCCGCCTGTCCGATCGCCCGCGCTTTCGCCGGGTTTTCCCGCAGTTCCTGTTGGATGGCCTGCAACGCCGCAGCATCGCGGTAAACCAGGATCTCGTGGCCGGGATCGAAGCAATGCTCGATATCGCCTTGCGCGTCCGCCACCACCGCCGTGCCGACGACATAAGGTGCAAAATGTCTTTGATTCAAACCATTTACGACGTTGTGCTCGTGTCGGATATTGAGCGCGCCGATATGCGACGCGTAAATCTGCGCCAGTTCGCTGCCGCCGATCTTGCGACCGTCGCGCAGATGGTGCGCCAGTTCCGGCGCGCGCGGCCAATCCGGGCCGAACAGGGCGATCGGTTCTGCGGTCTCGGCCAGCAAAGCGCGTCGATGCGGGGTGGCGGATGCGACGAAGGCCAGCCGGTTCGCTTGTTCCCGAGCGCCCCCCGTTGCCCCGCCCCCCGTTGCCCCGCCCCCCGTCGCCCCACGGGTTGCGGCCAGCGGCAGGAATAGACCGGCGGAGCGAAAGCCGAACCGCGTGTGCAGATCGAGCATGCCGGTATCGGTGTACGCAACCGCGTCGAACAAGGCAGCGGTCGGGGCCATGTCCGCGCCGAATAGATCGCCGATCCAGGCGGCCATCGGCGGGCGATCGCGCAGACGCTCGAACACCGATGGCGGCAACCAATGGTATGGCCCGAAGGCCAGGATCAGATCGGGACGAAACCGCGCGATGCGGCGTTGCAGCAGCTTGGCCAGCGGCACGCCCAGGCGTTCGTCCAGCAGAAATCGATCCATCGTTTTGGCCAGCTTCGTCGCGCGGTACGAAAACACCTCCACCGTATGCCCGGCAAGGCGCAGGTCCTCGGCGGGGTCTTCCACCAGCCGAGCGACATTGCGGGTTTTGCCGAACAGCAGGATCCGCATCAGGGGACGCCGAGCGACTGGGTGCGCACAAGGCGGGCGTAGAGGCCGTCCTGGGCCATCAGGGAGGCATGGGTGCCGGTTTCCACCGCTTTGCCGTCCGCCATCGCCACCACGACGTCGGCATCGCGCACCGTCGATAAGCGGTGGGCGATCACGATGGTAGTGCGGCCTTTGCGTAAGCGGGCGAGGGCGTCCTGCACCGCAGCCTCACTCTCCGCATCCAGCGCGCTGGTGGCTTCGTCCAGCAGCAGCACGCGGGGATCGCGCAACAGTGCCCGCGCGAGGGCGATCCGTTGCCGTTGGCCACCCGACAGCCGCTGTCCGCCGGGGCCGACGCGGGTTTCGTAGGTTTGCGGCAGGGCGGCGATGAAGCCGGCGGCGTGGGCGGCGGCGGCGGCGGCTTCGATCGTCGCGCGATCCGCCCCCGGCCGCCCCATGGCGATATTGGCGGCGACGGTGTCGTCGAATAGCAGCGCGTCCTGCCCGACATAGGCGATGCTGTCGCGCAGACTGGCCAACGCAATCTCCCGCACATCCAGGCCGTCGATGGCGACCGAACCGGCGGTGACGTCCTGCAAGCGGGGGATCAGCGCCAAGGCCGTGGATTTGCCGCCGCCGGACGGGCCGACCAACGCGACGGTCTGGCCCGGCAAAGCCTCAAAACTCAGTCCGCTCAGGCCGACACGCCCGTCGGGGTAGACGAAACCGACGGCATCGAACCGCACATGCCCCTTACCCGGCGGGACCGACTGGGCATCCGGCCGATCGACGATGCTCGGCGCCTCGTCCACAACGGAAAACACCCGCACCAGACCGGCCAACCCCTCCTGCAAGGCGGTGTTCAGCGAGCCCAAGGCCCGCAGCGGTCGGGCGGCGAGGACCAAGGCCGTCACGAAGGCGCTGAAATCGCCCAAAGTGTGGTCGGATTTGGTGGCGCGCCATGCCTCGAACGCGATGACGGCGGCGACGGCGATGCCGCCGATGACCTCCAGCACCGGTTCCACCCGGGAGCGGCTGCGGGTGATGCCGAGCAAGGTGCGATAGAGGGATTGGAAGGCGGTGTCGGCGCGGGCGGTTTCGCTGGATTCGAGCCGGTAGGCGCGGACGGTGCGGGCCTGGGCGAAGCTTTCGTTCAACAGCGCGGCGGTCTCGCCCAATTTCTCCTGCATGCCGCCGGATGCGCGACGCACCCGCTTGCCGATGCGCTGAATGGGAATGCCGGCGATGGGGTAGAGCAGCGCCGAAAGCAGCGACAACAGCGGGTCCATGTAGATCATCGACGCCACCAGCCCGACGACGGTGACGATGTCGGCGGCGGCGGACACGGTGCGCGACAATGCCCCACCGATCGCCGTGGCATCGGTGGTGAAGCGGGTGGCGAGTTGGGCGGGTGCCTCGCGCTCGACCCGGGCGAGGTCGGTGCCGGTGAGGTGGGCGAACATGCGTTGTTGCAGGTCGCGGATGACCAGCAGCACCAGTTGCTGGGATTGGACGTTCTGGAAATACTGGGTCAGCGCCTTCAGAACGGTGACAGCCACGACCAAAGCGGGAATCAACCAGCCGATATCGGGGTTCGCCTGGGCGAACATGATGCCGGCGTATTGGATCACCAGGGGATAGAGCGCGGTCGCCCCGGCCATCGCCGCGCTGAGGATCAGCACCCCGGCGAGGCGGAGCTTGTAATGGGACACCTGTTCCCGCCACAGGCGGATCAGGAGCGGGCCGGTGGCGTTGGGGTCGGTCATCGTAGCGCTCGCCTATGGGGACAAAGCGAGCGGTGCAAGCGGTTTTTATCGGCGGGCGGTCGCCGCTATTTCAGCAGCGCCCGCATCGGGTATGCGTTCCCGTCGATCTCGTTCACCGCATCCAGGCCGAACCGCGCCTCGATGGTCTTCAGGATCGAGCCGAAATCGTACGGCGTATGGTCGATATACCCGTTTTTGACCGTCGGGCCGATGGCGACCAGCGGCACCCTTGTGCCCGGACCCCATTTGTCGCGGCGCGGCGGAGCAGCGTGATCCCACGAACCGCCGTTCTCGTCGAAGGTAATCACGATCAACATGTCTTTGTAGGCGGGGCTTTTCATCAGCATGCCCACGACGTCTGCCAGGTGCTTGTCGCCGGTGGCGATCTCGGCATAGCCGGGGTGTTCGTTGTTCTCGCCGATCGGTTTGTAGAACACGACCGGGGGCAGGGTGTTGGCGCGGATGTCCTTCACCAGATCGTTGTAGTCCTTCAGATGCGCCTTCTGCCCCGGCGTGCCCGGCGCCATGTTCTGGAAATACGCGAAGGGCTGGTGGTGGAACTGGAAATCCTCCGACGGGTGGCCAGCCTGCGCGTCGTCGTAACCGCCGGCATACCACGCCCAATCGACGCCCTTGGCATCCAGCCGATCGCCGATATGCGGCATGGTCTGCGCCGGCACCAATTTGGCTGGGTCCAACAGTTTGGGATCGTGCAGAAACACCGACTGGCTGGTGTTCACCGCGTAGCCGTCCGGGGTGACCTGCCCGTTCTGGATCATGGTGCCATCCGCAGCGACCTTGGCGACCAGGGCGGGCGGCGCGTCCGGCCAGCGAAAGGCGCAGGAACAGGCCAGGAAGGCGTGGTTCAGGAACGACCCACCAAACGCCGAGTGAAACATCGCATCGCCCAGCGCATATTGCCTCGCCATCTTCCACAGGAAGGTTTTCGAGGTGTCGTAGTAACCCATCACCAGCCCGGCGCCGTTCGAAACCGAAGCAAACCGGTCCATCCGACCGCCGTCGATCTGCATCTGCTCGTGGTAGAACGCGTGGATCATGTCGCCGGTCTTGTTGCCGATCGGGACATACCGCGCCATGTCGAACGGCTTATTCGGGAGGTTGGTCGGAAACCGCGGATCGGCCGCCTTGATATGGCTGTCGTAAGGCTGCGGCAGCGTCTTGTAAGGCTTCCCATCCGGCCCGATCTGGGTCGCTCGGTCCCCCGCATTGGCCAACCCGTCGGCGCCGGGAAATTTGCCGAACATGCTGTCGAAGCTGCGGTTTTCGTCGAAAATCACTACGATATGGCCGATTTTGGCCAACGGATCGGCAGGCTGCGCGAAGGCCGACACGGATGCCAGCAAAGCGGCGGCGAAGGCGATGGGCTTCAGCATGGGACTCTCCGAACGATGCGCCGCACAATAGGTGCCGATCGAACCCGATCAACGACAGTCGTGTGACACTTTCTCGATGGGCGGGCCAATGCCATAATCTCCGGAATGGACGTCAACCCACCGCCGACCGCTTTCGTGGCATCCCGCTATGCCGCCGTTCGCGCGCAGACCGAGGCGCTGGCCGCAGCGCTGACGGCCGAGGATCAGTGCGTGCAATCCATGCCCGACGCCAGCCCCGCCAAATGGCATCGCGCCCACACCACCTGGTTTTTCGAACAATTCGTGCTGACGGCGCACATCCCGTCCTACCGCGTGTTCGACCCGGATTTCCGCTTCCTGTTCAACTCCTATTACGAAGCGGTGGGGGAACGTCATCCCCGGCCGATGCGCGGGCTGCTCACGCGGCCGCCAGCCGAGCGGATTGGGGCGTATCGGGCGCATGTGGATGCGGCGATGGTGCGATGGGCGGATCGCGTGCCGGGCGAGATCGTCGAGCTTGGCTTGCAGCACGAACAGCAGCATCAGGAACTGCTGCTGACCGATATCCTGCACGCCTTCGCATGCAATCCGCTGTCGCCACCGGCCATTCCCGGATGGCGCGAACCGCCGTCCGCTCCCGCTCCCGCCCGGTTTCTCGAACGTCCCGGCGGCATCGTGCGCATCGGACACACCGGGGCCGGGTTCGCCTTCGATAACGAGGCGCCGGCCCACACCGTTCTGTTGCACGATCATGCCATCGCCGATCGGCTGACGACCAACCGCGACTGGGCGGCGTTCGTTGCCGATGGCGGGTATCGCACCCCCGCGCTCTGGATGGCCGAGGGTTGGGCGGCGGTGCAGCAACAGGGTTGGACCGCGCCGCTGCATTGGCGGGAGGACAATATGCAGATGACATTGGCCGGGCTGGCACCGCGCGACCCCAATGCCCCCGTGCGCCACATCGCATGGTATGAGGCCGATGCCTTCGCCCGCTGGGCCGGGGCGCGCCTGCCGACCGAGTTCGAATGGGAGGCCGCGGCGGCGTTGCTGCCGGATGCGACGAGCCATGTTTGGCAATGGACCGACAGCGCCTATCGGCCATACCCCGGCTTCAAGCCGCCGCCAGGGGCGGTGGGGGAATACAACGGCAAGTTCATGATCAATCAGATGGTGCTGCGCGGTGGCTCCATGGCCACGCCGTCCGGCCATACCCGCCCGAGCTACCGCAATTTCTTCCACCCCGACAAACGCTGGCAATTCTCTGGCCTACGCCTCGCTCGGGATGCCGGATGATCGATCCCTCGATCGTGCGGGTGGCGCTCGAAGGGCTGCTGGCCCCGCGCAAAACCCTGCCGCCCTTTCTGTTTTACGACGAGGAAGGCTGCCGCCTGTTCTACGAAATCACCGCATTGCCGGAATACGAACTGACCCGGACGGAGCGCGGTCTGCTGCCCGAGGTCGGGCGCGCCGTGGCGGCCGAGGTTGGCCCGAACGCCGTCCTGGTCGAATACGGCGCCAGCCACGAGGAAAAAGCCGGGTTCCTGCTCGCCACCCTCGGCGCGTTCCAGCGTTATATTCCGATCGACGTCGCCGCCCCCGCGCTGCGACAGTTGCAGGATCGCATGGCGCTCAGCTACCCCGGTCTGTCGGTGCTGCCGGTCGCCGCCGATTTCATGCTCGATTTGGTGCTGCCGCCGATGCCGGCGGAGGCCCCGATCCTCGGGTTCTTTCCCGGCTCGACGATCGGCAATCTGGAACCGCACGCCGCGCGCGATTTTCTGGTCCGGGTGCGCGCGACACTGGGGCCGGGGGCGCGGTTTCTGGTCGGCGCCGACTTACGCAAATCCCCCGCATTGCTCATCCCCGCCTACGACGATGCCGCCGGGGTCACCGCCGCCTTCAACCGCAACCTGCTGGTGCGTCTGAACCGGGAAGCCGGGGCCGATTTCGACCCGCTGTCCTTTCGGCACGAGGCGCGGTGGAACGACAGCGAAAGCCGGATCGAGATGCATCTGGTAAGCCGCCGCGACCAGACGGCCACCATCGACGGAACTCCGATCCATTTCGCCGAGGGCGAGAGCATCCACACCGAAAACAGCTACAAGCACACCCCCCAACGCCTGCTCGCCCTCGCTCGGCAAGCCGGCTGGATCGAGCGTCGGCGTTGGATGGATCCAGCCGAGCGGTTCGGGCATTTTTTGTTGGAGCAGGGCTGACGGTGGCGATTTGTAGCCTTTGCCGTGGATTGGTGTACGACGCCGCCATGCGCTCGATTATTTTGGTTTTTTCTCTTTTGCTTTTCGCCGGTATTGCCCAGGCCGCACCCGATCCCTCGGCGCTTTGCGAAACCGCGATCGTCTCGGCGGAATACGCGGGTGGTCTACCGCCTCGGTTGGTGCATG
>JANXMB010000190.1 GCA_025354865.1 Acetobacteraceae bacterium
GGTGCCGATCTTGCCACCCTGCTCCACCGACAAGTGCGCGGCGGCAGTTGCATACAATGGAAATGTCCCATGCACCGACAGGATCCGACCCGGCGTCGCGGTCCACCGCGCAAGGTCCGATTGCGCCCGCTTGCGCTGCGGGTGCCGGCTGGTTGGCAGAACGAAGCCGTGCACCGCGAGGTTTTTGGCCATCAAGCTGCGCAACGGCACCTCGGGGTTCAGCGCACCGTTGGACGCGTAATAGGCGATGCTACCGCTATCGCGCACGCTGGCCAGGACCGCTGCGAGGTTGCCGCCGAAATCCACATCGACGACGTGGTCCACACCCTCCCCTCCGGTGATATCGCGCACCCGGGCGGCGACATCCTCCCGCCGATAATCGATCGTATGGGCGGCACCGCCTGCGCGGGCATGCTGCGCCTTGGCCTCCGAACTGACGGTGGCGATCACGGTGGCACCCGCCCAAGCCGCCAGTTGCACCGCGTAATGGCCGACCGCACCGGCCCCACCGGTGACCAACACCGTGCGCCCTTGCACCGGACCGGCGACGAAAACGCATCCGTGTGCGGTCATGGCAGGGATGCCCAGGGTCGCACCCTCGGCGAAGGAGACGTGGTCGGCCAGCGGCGTGACCAGATCGGCGTTCAGGCAAATGAATTCGGCGGCGGTGCCCATCCAGCGGCCGTTGCGCTGACCGTTATACAGCCAGACCCGCTTGCCGACCCATCGCGGCGACACGTCGGGGCCGACCTTGTCCACCACCCCGGCCCCATCGCTGTTCGGGATCACACGATCGTATTCGGCGGGCACGGCGCCGCGGCGGCGATAGGTGTCGGACGGATTGACCCCCGATGCCTCCAGCCGGACCCTCATTTCCCCCAATCCCGGTTCGGGCGTCGGCAGTTCGCCCGCCACGATGACATCGTTTGCCGGTCCCTGCCGGTCGTACCAGACTGCGCGCATATTTGCCTCCACCCCATGCTTCGCGGCAGCATAGCCGCTTGCCCAGGCAGGGAAACACTCGATGTCCGACATTCGCGCCGCCGTCCTGACCGGCCCCGGTGCGCCGCCGACGATCCAGATGGTGGACCGCCCGCGTTTGGGGCGGCAGGGCGCGCTGTATGCCATTGGCGCCTGCGGGGTTTCCGAGGCCGATCTGGCGTTGCTGCGCGGGGCAGCGCCCGCCGATGCGACCTGGCCCCTCACCCCCGGCCAGCGGGCTGCCGGCATCCTGGAGGAAATCGGGGCGGACCTGACCGAGGACAGCCTGGGCACGCCGTTGCGGGTCGGCGCCAAGGTCCTGGTTCCGGCCTTCGCCCCCTGCCTGCGCTGCGCCGTCTGCCTGCACCACCCCGCCCAAGCCACGCGCTGCCTGCATCCGGTGCAACTCCGAGGCGGTTGGGCCGATCGCGGCGCCACCGATTTCGCCGCCCACCCCGGTGCTCGGCTTTACCGCCTGCCGGACGACATGCCGCTGTGGCTGGCAACCCTCGTGGGGCCTTTCGCCACGGCGCAACGGGCGCTGCGCCGGGCACAGGAGATCGGGCGATTCCCGCCCGGTGCGACGGTCGTGGTGCACGGGACCGGCTGCATCGCGCTGCTGACCGTCGCCGTCGCGCAGGAAATGGGGGCCGGGCGCACGATTGTCGCCGGCGCGCCGGAGGATGGGTTTGCCCGCCTGTGCCGCCAATTCGGGGCGGAGGCGACGATCGAAGCCGACACCGCAGAAGAAACAGTCGCGATCGTGCGGGAAACAATCGGCGGTTTAGGGGCCGACTTGGTCTTGCGGCACGGCACCTCGTTGGCGGCCTCGCTGGCGATGCTGCGCGACGGCGGCAGTTGCATCGATTTCGGCGGTGCGGCGGCTACCGGCACGGGCGAGCTGTCCGAACGCGACCTGACGCTGCTCGGCAGCGCCACCCATGCCCCGTCCGACCTGCCGCCCGCTATCCGCATGCTGCACAAAGCGCGCGGGCGCTACCCCTTCCTGTCGATGCTCAGCCGCCACCCGCTGACAACGGCCGGCATTGCGGAGGCCGCACGAAGCCCGGCGCCGATGGCGCTGCTGGTGGGCAACCCGGATATTATCGGGCCGTAACCGCCCGATCCCCGGTTCAGCCGCCCAATACGTCCCGCGTTAGCAACGCAGGGATGTTGGCATCGAGGCGATTGGCGAGGATTTTCTCCTCATCCTCCATCGCTTCGTCGCGACGCGGCGGCTCTGTCGCAGAATGGAGTTGTTGCCCGGTGTAGCGTGGGTCGTCGCCGTATGAACCGCTCATTGCTGTGTTCCTTTTGGCAAATCCAAGGGAACGCTATGCCTGCGGTTGGTGCGACGCAACATAAATCGTGGCGGAAAAATGGTGCCGGCACACAGAATCGAACTGTGGACCTACTGATTACGAATCAGTTGCTCTACCGCTGAGCTATGCCGGCCCGGCACACGGTGGCGCCGTATAGACCCGCCTGCGTCCCATCGCAACCATAACGCACCATTTTCACGGGCAGCAGGCTCACGCTACACTGTCGCCACCGTGACCCACACCCTTTTCGCCCTATCCGAAGCGATTGCCAGCCTCGCCGGGGGATGCGCCCCCTGGCTGACCGCCATCCGTGTTGGATCGCACCAGCACGCAACCGGCATTGCCTGGAACGAACATACCATCGTCGCAGCCGACCGAGCGCTGCCAGCGCTCGACAGTTTCGCCGTGGTCGTGCCTGGGGGGCATCTTGCTGTCGGGCGGGTGCTGCATCGGGACGCCGAACGCAATCTCGCGCTGCTGCGCCTCGATGGGGCGCGGGTGGTGCCGGCGATGCCGAAGGCCCAACCGCCGGCGATCGGCAGCCTCGCCATCGTTGTCGGTGCCGATAGCGACGCCACCCCGACCGTGCGGCTCACGACCGTGCACCGGCATGCCAAAGGCGGCGAACTGGTGGTGGTCTTGGACCTGACCGCGGCGCAGGCAGAACCGGGGAGTCTGGTACTGGACGCGACCGGGGCGGTGCTGGGGGTCGTGCAGATCGGGCATGACGGAGTCGTCGCGGTCATGCCGCACCGCACGATCGCCCATTGCATCGAAACCGCGCCCCACGCGCTGGCGCAAGTAACCTCCCACGCGCTGGCGCAAGCTGCCCCGCCGCCGGCTGTTCGGATAACCCCGGCCACCCCGCCGCGCCGTGCTGCGGGATCGAGCCAACGCGGATGGTTCGGCGTGGCGCTACAACCGATCACGGTGCCCGAACAATTGGTGCCCCGAGCCGGGCAGTCCTCCGGCCGTCAGGTGGTTGGGATCACGGCCGGCGGCCCGGCGGAGCTGGCCGGTCTGCGACTCGGCGACGTCCTGCTTTCGCTCGACGGACACAGCACCAGCGGTCCCCACTCCCTGCGCGCTTTCCTGGAATCCAGCCGTGTCGGATCGACGGTGGAGGTCCGCCTCCTGCGCGACGGCACCTTGGCCTCAGCGCGGTTGACGGTGGCCGAAGCGCCTTGAATGCCAGAGCCGTCGCGCGATTCAGACCTCCGGCGTTCCGCCTCCGATCATCGCAGGCTCAGGTAGGTCGCGCGATTCAGACCTCCGGCGTTCCGCCTCCGATCATCGCAGGCTCCATACCCGAAGGGAAATATCGCGCAGAATGCCTTGCGACCCACCGCCCCCTCTGCTAGACGGCGCGGCTCACGCGATGACCAGACCGCAAACGCTTCCTGGCCGAGGGTCCTTCTCGGGACCCTGGGACGTTCGCTTTATTCGAAAAGGGGCCTCGTCCCATGGCTGTACCCAAGAGAAAGACGTCCCCCTCCCGCGCCGGCATGCGCCGCAGCCATCAGGCGCTGCCGACCGAGCAGCATGCCGAATGCGGCAATTGCGGCGAGTTGAAGCGCCCGCATCACGTATGCAGCCATTGCGGCCATTACGACGGCCGCGAAGTGATTGCAGCGGGCAGCGCGCTCAAGGGCGCCGTCCGAGCCTGATGTTCGGTACCGGCGTGTCCCCGATCGAGCCTTGACCGGTCCTTACACGCTGGCGATCGATGCCATGGGCGGCGATCATGCGCCTGCCATGGTCGTCGACGGGCTCGAACTCGCCGCTGAACGCCACCCGCATGCGCGATTTCTGCTGGTCGGAGATGAGGCGGTGCTGACGGCGTTGCTGGCGAAGCGACGCCGCGCGCGGAACGCCTGCACGATCCAACATGCGGCCGTCGCAATCGGCGCCGACATGAAGCCGACCCAGGCGCTGCGCACCCGCGACTCGTCGATGCGGATTGCGATCGACGCGGTGGCCCGTGGCGATGCGGCCGGGGTCGTCTCCGCCGGCAATACTGGCGCGCTGCTCACCCTGTCGAAAATCGTTATCAAATCCCTGCCGGGCATCGATCGTCCGGCCATGGCGGCCATCGGCCCCTCCGCGCGCGGCGACGTCGTGATGCTGGACCTCGGTGCCAATGTGCAATGCGATGTCCGCAACCTCGTCGAATTCGCCGTCATGGGCGATGTTTTCGCCCGCTGCGTGCTCGGTTTGCCCGCCCCCACCATCGGCCTGCTGAATGTCGGTTCGGAGGAGCTGAAAGGCGACGACACCGTGCGCCAAGCGGCCGAGATCCTGCGCGCCAGCCATATCGGGCCGCAATTCCACGGCTTCGTCGAAGGCCATGACATTGCCGCCGGCACCACCGATGTGATCGTCACCGACGGCTTCACCGGCAATGTCGCGCTGAAAACCGCAGAAGGCGCGCTGAAACTGATCGGCGGCATGCTGCGGGAGGTTTTCAACCGCAACTGGTTGACCAAGATCGCCTATCTCCTCGCCAAACCCGGTCTGGACCGGCTGCGCGAATGGCTCGATCCGCGGCGATACAACGGGGCGGTCATGGTTGGCCTCAACGGCGTCGTCGTGAAGTCGCATGGCGGCACCGACGCGCAAGGCTTCGCCCACGCCGTCGATGTCGCGATGGACATGGTCGTACACCGTTTCAACGACCACATTCGGGAGGATTTGGCCCGGATCGCACTGGACAAGCGCCCGGCACGGGAGAAGAACGGCAGCACCGCCGGGCTCGCGCCGGTTTGATTCTCGATCGCCCAACAGGAACGCCGATGTCGCCCCGCTCCATCCTTGCCGGTATCGGCGCTTATTTGCCCGAGCGTGTCGTGACGAACGACGAGTTGGCGCGCACGGTGGATACCACCGACGCCTGGATCCAGGAGCGGACCGGCATCCAGCAACGCCATTTCGCCGCGCCGCATGAAACCGCCGCCTTCATGGGGACGGCCGCCGCCCGCACCGCGCTCGCGGATGCTGGGGCGCAACCGTCCGACGTGGACGGCATCATCCTGGCCACCAGCACCCCCGATCAGGCGTTCCCAGCAACCGCCCTGCGCGTGCAGGCAGCTTTGGGTGTGACCAAAGGCTTCGGTTTCGACATCGCCGCCGCCTGTGCGGGCTTCGTCTACGCCCTGTCCGTCGCCGACAGCATGATCAAAGCCGGGCAGGCCAAGGGCGTGCTGGTGATCGGGTCGGAGGTTTACTCCCGCATTCTGAACTGGGCGGATCGCGGCACCTGCGTGCTGTTCGGCGACGGCGCCGGCGCGGTCTTCCTGCGCGCGGGGGAGGGCACTGGCACCGACCAAGGCATCCTATCCACCCATATCCACGCCCAAGGCACCCTCGGCGACATCCTGTATGTCGATGGCGCGGTCGGCCAGCCCGATAAGCCCGGCCATCTTGTGATGCATGGGCGGGAAGTGTTTCGCCATGCGGTGTCCCGCCTTGCCGAAGCGGTGGAGGAAGCCCTCGCCGCCAACAACCTGAAAGCCGCCGATATCGACTGGCTGGTGCCGCATCAGGCCAATCGGCGCATCATCGACGCCATGGGCCGCAAGCTCGGTCTGTCGACAGATCGGGTGGTCATCACGGTGGAACAGCACGCCAATACCTCCGCCGCATCGGTGCCGCTGGCGTTGCACCAGGCGTGGACAGACGGGCGGATCAAGCGCGGTGAGTTGGTCCTGCTGGAAGCCCTCGGCGGCGGCTTGGTTTGGGGTTCTGCGCTCGTACGGATGTAACCGGTCGCATTGCAAGCATCTGATACCTCGCGATTTTTCGCGTTACAAACTTGACGGAACCGCGCGGCCTGCCTAGCGTCGGAATATGCAAACAGTCACCCGCGCCCATCTGGCCGAAATGATTTACGCCGAAGTCGGTCTGTCGCGGAATGAATCCGCCGACCTGCTGGAAAGCGTCTTGACCAGCATGGCTGCCACCTTGGAAGGCGGCGAATCCGTTAAGATCAGTGGCTTCGGAACCTTTTCTGTCAGACAGAAAGGCCGCCGCGTCGGGCGCAATCCAAAGACCGGGGAAGAGGTGCCGATCCTGCCGCGCCGGGTTCTGGTGTTCCGCCCGAGCCATGTTTTGAAGGCGCGTATCAACGGCGAAACGCCCGGGGAGGATGACGACGAATGAGCGACCTCGCCGGCGATGACGACCTGGACCCTGGGTCCGGCCGATCCCGGCCCAAAAAGGCGCCAAACGCCTTTCGTACCATCAGCGAGGTCGCGGACGAACTGCATATCCCGCAACACGTCCTGCGTTTTTGGGAAACCCGTTTCCCTCAGGTGAAACCGCTGAAGCGCGGCGGTGGCCGGCGCTACTACCGGCCCGACGATATCGTGCTGCTGCGCCGCGTCGCGGACCTTCTCTATATCCAAGGCTACACCATCAAGGGCGTGCAACGCCTGCTGCGGGATGGCGGCGGCCGTTTGTCGGACGACATACCGCCACCCTCGGACGCCGAACGCGCCGAAGCCGAAGCCGAACGCTCCGGCGGCGTGCCCGATCCGGAACCGTCCATCCTGCCGGGTTTGGAACTGGACGAACTGGCAGAACCCCGCCTGCCCCGCCCCCTCCCGCGCCCCAAAACCGACGCTGAGGTCGAACGCCTGCGCGCCGTGTTGGCCGAGGTGCTGGCCGAACTGGAAGCAATGCGGGCCGCTCTGCCCGGCTGACCGCCGTCGAACCGGAGTTGCGGGCGTGAAGGATATCGTCGTGTTCGGCACCGGCCCCATCGCGGAACTGGCCGATTTCTACTTTCGAGAGGACACCGGCCAGCGCGTCGCGGGATTTACCCTGGATGCGGCGTTTTGCCAGGGAGCCCAATTCCTGGGACGCGACCTCGTGCCGTTCGAGGCATTGGCAACCCGCTTTCCCCCAACCCAATGCGACATCTTCGTGGCGGTCGGTTACGCCGGCTTGAACAAGCTGCGGCGGGCGCGGGTCGATGCCGCCGCTGCCAAGGGCTACGGCATCGCGCACTACATCAGCAGCAAAGCCACGACCTTCGCGACATTGCAGCCGCAGGAGAACCAGTTCGTCCTGGAAGGCGCCATCGTCCAGCCCTTCGTCCGGCTCGGGCGCAACGTCACGGTTTGGTCCGGCAGCACCATCGCGCACCACACCGAAATCGGCGAAGACTGCTTCATTGCCCCGAATGTCGCGATATCCGGCTCGGTGCGGATCGGTGCGGGGTGCTTCATCGGCATCGGCGCGACGATCCGCGACTCCGTCTCGATCGGCGCCGATTGCATTGTCGGGGCCGGCGCGCTGGTGAAGCACGACCTGCCGGCCGGGTCGGTGGTGTCGCCCGCCGCAACGCCGATTTCGCCGAAGCCGAGCACCGCCATCGGCCGGATTTGACCGCCCATCCTTGTCAGGGGTGGCGCACCAGCAGGGTGAATTCCCACAGCCCGTAATCCTGCAACAACGCCGCGTGGCGCCCGAACCGGTGCAAGCACATCTCCAGCATGCCGAGGGGAGACGCATAATGCAGGTCGGCGCGCCGCTTTTCCGGATCCGACGACAACGATAACATGTTGAATCCGAACCCTTTTCGTCCAAACCGCGCGAGAGTGGCGATCACGCTTTCGACGTAGGCGGTCCAGGCGGCCTCGTCAGCGCCGCGGCGGACGTTCAGCAATCCGCTGGCAATCGCATAATCGCAGACCTCCGGTGGTTCTGCGCCCAGATGCCAGGCGCGGTCCGCGCCCTCCCCATGCCGGGCGCGGGCGGCGGCGATCATGCCGGACGCGAGGTCGCAGCCAAGATAGCGACCGCGATGGCCCTGGGCGCGCAGGATCGACAGAAAATCGCCATACCCGCAGCCGAGATCGAGGACCGAGGCGTCGGGGTCGTCGGCAAGCAGGCGCAGAAACTGCCGGTGGCGGACGATGTGCGAGGCCTCATCCTTCCAATCCACACCGCGCGCGGTCGGCCCGAACTGTGCCACCGCCGCGTCGTAATACGCTGCCACCGCCTGATGGATCGCGGCCTGCTCGGCGTCGTTCATGCGATCGCCTCGGGCTGTTGGGCGTTTGTGCGTGGCATCGCCGGACCTATAAGCCCAAGGCGTTACGGGCGCCGGCCGGCCCGAGGTTCAGCAGAGCGTCGACGATCGACAACGCCGGATCGAAGTCGCCCCAAAGCTGATCGTAGCGGGGCAATCGGCTGTAATCCATCCAATCGACCGCGATGCCCCGCGCCGCGAAGGCCGCTACATCGAGGTAGCTTTGCGCCGACGGGCCGGACAGATACGTGGTGGCTCCGGTCGCCGCAGCCAGTTCCGCCAGACGGGACGTCGGGTCCAACCCATCCAGCACGCCCCGTTCCAGCAGGTCCACATCGCGCAGCAGCGGTGTCCGGATGTCCAGCAGCCGGCACAGCGCCGCCGTCAGCGCACGATCGATCGCCGAGAGCAGGCGTTCCCGCTCCGCCTCCGCGTAGGCGGCTTCCAGACTGGGGAAGACCTCGGCGAAGAACGGCGCGCGGCGGTAATTCGCGGCGATGCCACGCAGATGTTTGCGCGCCCAGTCCGGCTCCGCGATTTCGATCGCATCGATGGGCGCATGGTATTGGCCCTTCTGCTGCACCGGGATGGACAGCCACAGCGGGCCGGACGGCGTCTTGATCCGGTTGCGGGTGCGCCAGTCGCGCCGGGTGAACTGCACGCTATCGAGGAATACGAACGCGTCGCACTGCGCGACAATCGCGAAATAGCCGCGCCAGGGAATGTAGCTGGACTGCACGATGGCGATGCGGCGCGCCATCGGGTCAGAGGCTCCGGCCGAAAAAACCGCCGACTGCCGCTATCACCCGATCGACGTCGGCATCGGTCATTTCGAGGTACAGCGGCAGGCGCAGCAGCCGTTGGCTCACGCTGTCGGTCACGGGCAGGCCGTTGCCCGCCACCCGTCCGAACCGCAGCCCGGCCGGCGCGCTGTGCAGCGGCACGTAATGGAACACTGCGTGGATATTGGCAGCGCCGAGGTGGCGGATCATCGCCGAACGGGTGGCTTCGTCGGCGAGCAGCAGCCAGAAGATGTGGCCGTTGGCTTCCTCCCCGGTGGCTTGCGGCACCACGATGTCCCCGGCAGCGGCCAGCGGCGCCAGACCGATTCGATAGCGATCGTAAAGCGCGCGGCGGCGGGCACAGATGCGCTCGGCATGTTCGAACTGGGCGAACAGGAAGGCGGCGATGATCTCCCCCGGGCAGTAGGAGGATCCGATGTCCTGCCACGTATACTTATCGACCTCGCCCCGGAAGAACCGGCTGCGATCGGTGCCCTTTTCCCGCACGATTTCGGCGCGTTCGGCGAAACGCAGGTCGTTGACGATCAGCGCCCCGCCCTCGCCGGAGATGATGTTCTTGGTTTCGTGGAACGACAAGCAGCCCATCTGGCCGATGGTGCCGAGCGGACGGCCTTTGTAATAAGATAGGTGGGCCTGCGCGGCATCTTCGATGACCAGCAGATCGCGATCCGCCGCCAGGGCGACGATCGGGTCCATCTCGCACGCCAGCCCGGCATAATGCACCGGCACGATCGCCTTCGTATGGTCGGTGATCGCAGCCTCGATCCGGGTTTCGTCGATGTTGAGCGTGTCGGCGCGGATATCGACAAACACCGGCGTCGCCCCGCGCAGCACGAAGGCCGTAGCGGTGGCGGAAAACGTGAACGACGGCATGATAACTTCGTCGCCCGGCCCAACGCCGGATAGGATCGCCGCCATTTCGAGCGCGGCGGTGCAGGAATGGGTCAGCAAAGCACGGCGCGCCGGCAAGGCTTGTTCGAGCCATGCTTCGCAGGATTTCATGAACGGGCCGCCGCCGGAGATCATGCCGTTGCGGATGGCCGCGGCGATATATTCCAACTCCCGCCCCACCACCGTCGGGCGACCGAACGGTATCCTGTCGGAGACTTGGCCGAGGCTCGGCAGTTTGGCCGCAGATGTGTCCTCGATACGCAATGCGCAGGCTCCATTATGTCGGGAAAAATCGCAGCTTGGCCCGATGCGCCAGCGGGTGGTAGGTGTCCATCAGGTGGAAAGGCCCGTCAAGCGCGATCCTGGCATCCCCAGGGCACGCCGCCGAACCGCCGCGATACACCCACCCGATAGACAAGCTGCGGAGGCCGATGTCCACGTCGTTGCCCGATCTGATCGCGTCCCTCACCGCTGTGGGGGGCGAAGCAGCCGCCGCTGCGCACGACCGGTTCGCGTCCGACCTCGCGGCGCTCCTGGCCGCTCGGCCCTTGCGCGGTCCGGAATTCGACGCTTGGCGCGCCGCGCTGACGCACGGGTTCAACTATTACTATTGGCAGTGGGACAAGCGCGCGGTGCAGCATCTGGCCGGCGTGGAAGCCGCCATCGCGACATGGGCGGGCTATCCCGACATCGAGACGGATCTGCTTTGCGAGCTGCTCGACTTCCATTATTTCCTCTGCTGGTGTTTCAGCGCGTCGAGCACGGACCAATGCCGTGCCGCGATGCCGGCGATGCAGGCAGCGGCAGCGGCGTTCGGTCGAGGCGCCCGGCCCCCGCCGTACCCACCGTTGGCGGAGCCGGTGGTGCATGTCGTCTGGCTGGCGATGTTCGCCAGTTGGGACAGCCCGATGTCGGTCTCGGTGCGCCATGTCGCCCCGGCCCTGCGCCGCTTTCCCGAACGCTTTCGCCTGACGGTCGTGGCATGGCGGGACGTGCAGCCGGCGTTCGTCGCTTGGCTGCGCGAGCAAGGTGCGACCTGCCACGTGCTGGCGGCGCCTTCCCCCACCGCGACGATCGCCGCGATCGAGGCACTGGTCGCCGCCGACCCCGCGTCGATTGCGATATCGGACATGAACAACGCGGTGCCGACCGCCCTGTTTGCCCGCCGGCTGGCCCCGGCGCAGGTCTTCCTCCAGGCCGGTATGCCGGTTTGGCCGGTGCGCCCGCTGGACGGGGTGCTGAACTGCTTCGGGTTCGACCCCATCACGGCCGGCTGGGGCGCGGCACGGCTGATTCCGTTCCTGCCGCCGTGGGATTTGGAAAAACTCGCGCCCCCGGTAAACGCCGAGGAAGTGGCGCAGCAACGCGCAAGCCTGCCCGCCGGCATGCGCCTGATCGGCAATTACGGCCGGCTGGTGAAGCTCGCCGAACCCTGCATGCAGGCAGTGGAACAGATCCTGATGCGATGCCCGGATGTCGCGTTTGCGACCGGCGGCACCGGCGACTCGGCAGCCCTGCATGCGTTCGTACGCAACAGCCCGGTCGGCGACCGCATGCATATTATCGAGGGTTTCGTGCCCGGCCATAGCTGGGGGCGAATGTTGGACGTGTTCCTGGACACCTGGCCGGTCACCGGGGGTGAGTCCTGCCGGGAAACCATCGCCAAGGGACGGCCGGTCGTGTCGATCCTCAGCGACGAAATGCCGGCCATTTTCGGCGAACGCGATCCGGACTTCGTCGCTCGGGATTGGCCCGAATATGTCGAGATCGCGGTTCGCCTGCTGACCGATCACGCCGCCTATGCCGACGCCTGCGCGCGGTCTTTGGCATTCGCCCAGTCCCGCACCGATCGGGAGGGGTTTGCCACCCAATTCGCCGCCGAACTCGAACATGTGCTGGCCGACGTGCGCGACCGTTCGACCGCAGGCCCCCTGCCCGGCAAAGCCGCCACGCTCTGGTCGTCGATCCGGGGCAAATTCGGCAGGAGCCGATCGACATGACTGCAACCGCCGATCCCCGCGATGCCTTCGACGCCGCCATGCTGCCGGGCATGCGCGACCGCCTCGCCGAAATCTACCGCCGCTATCGCGCTCGGGAAGAAGCCGTGTCGCAATCCCTGGCCCCCGGCGGATCGAGCAGCGCGCCCGATGCCTATCGCACCCGGGATTGCCCGAGTTGCGGCTACAAGTCTGCGGCGTTGCAACCGGTGCTGGAAGCGCGCGGCCTGGCGCTGCTGGATTGTCCGGAATGCGGCCTGACCTACACGCGGCAGGTGATGGTGAAAGCCGCCGATTCCGCCCGCTACAAGGAATCCGACCTCGACGCCGAGGGCATCCGGCTGCGCTGTTCCGAACCCTATGTGGAATTGGAATCGGCCCGCGCCCGCTACTACCTGCGCACGCTGGAAAGCGCGCGGGCCGTGGCATCGCCCAGCCTGCTGGAAATCGGCTGCGGTACCGGCACCTTGTTGCTGGAAGGACAGCTTATGGGATGGCACTGTGTCGGGCTCGAACCCAGTATCGCGGCGCAGGTTGCCCGCTCACGCGGCGCGACCGGGGCGATCGACGGCTATTTCCCGAACGATTTGCCAGCCGAACCACAGCGCTACGATGCGATCGCGATGCTGGATGTGCTGGAACATTTTGCCGAACCGCTCGACATACTCGGGCAAATCCGGCCGCTGCTGACACCGAGCACCGGGCGCTTGTTCGTGCAGGTGCCGAACTGGGACAATCCGCTGATCCGGCTGGACGGCGCGGCCAGCCCGATCGTCGCGCCGGGACATTGGAGCTATTTTACCCCGGCCTCCCTGCCGATGCTGCTCGCGCGGGCCGGATTTCGGGCGGTGCATATCGAAACCGTGGTCAGCGAGCGCGATCGCCTCGGCGCCTATCCGCTGGCGGACATCCAGCGCTGCATCGCTTCCTTGCGCCCCGGCGTCGCGCTGCCGCAGGATCTGCCGACGGCGGCGTGGTTGTACGACCGGGGGCTGGGCTACAAACTGATCGGCACCTTCGCGCCGATCGAGGGGTAACCGACAATCGACACACCATAGCTTGCGTTGAATCGCCCTCCGACCCACAATACCTGGACTTTCACCGCCGATTCCCCGCCCCCCGCGCAAGACGGAGCCAACCCAACATGGCCGGACTTCCCCCAGCAGCCGACGAGCACCCTGTCCGCTTCGACCTGCTGACCGAAAATCCAGTCTACAAGCCCTTCCGCTACCCCTGGGCCTACGACGCCTGGTTGATGCAGCAGCGCGTCCATTGGCTGCCGGAGGAAGTGCCGCTGGCCGACGACGTCAAGGATTGGCACCGCAACCTGTCGGACGGGGAGCGCAATCTGCTGACCCAGATCTTCCGCTTCTTCACCCAGGCCGATGTCGAGGTGAACAACTGCTACATGCGGCACTATGCACAAGTGTTCAAACCGACCGAGGTGCTGATGATGCTCTCGGCGTTTTCCAACATCGAAACCGTGCATATCGCCGCCTACAGCCATCTGCTCGACACCATCGGCATGCCGGAAATCGAGTATCAGGCCTTCCTCAAATACAAAGAGATGAAGGACAAATACGATTACATGCACGGCTTCACGATGGAGTCGCGGCACGAGATCGCGCGCACCCTGGCTGCCTTCGGCGCCTTCACCGAGGGTTTGCAGTTGTTCGCGTCCTTCGCGATCCTGCTCAATTTCCCGCGCTTCGGGAAAATGAAGGGCATGGGCCAGATCGTCACTTGGTCGGTGCGCGACGAGTCGCTGCACTGCCAATCGGTCATCAAGCTGTTCCGCACATTCGTGAACGAAAATCCCGATATCTGGACCGAGGCGCTGAAGCGCGACATCTATCTGTCCTGCACCACGATCGTCAGCCACGAGGACGCGTTCATCGACCTCGCGTTCGAACAAGGCGCCATCGAGGGCCTATCGGGCGAGGAAGTGAAGCAATACATCCGGTTTATCGCGGATCGCCGGCTGATCGAACTCGGCCTCAATCGGATATTCCAGGTCGAAAAGAACCCGCTGCCCTGGCTCGACGACATGCTGAACGCGGTCGAGCACGCCAATTTCTTCGAGAATCGGGCAACGGAATATAGCAAAGCCTCAACCGTCGGATCGTGGGAGGAAGCCTTCGCGGACATGACACCCTTGCCGGTGGGCCTGGAACCGACGTTGCCAGCCGAGTAATCGTAGTCTTGATGGATCGAATCACGGTGACGTGATATAAAAAAATCCACGAGACTTACATCGGGCGGTGACAAATCGTATTTTGAATGCGTCTATTGATGTGAGACTTACAGTGTGCCACGACAACGACCGGCTGGACGTTCGCGCCGGGTGCGCACGCAATCGGGTCGGTCACGATAGGGGTTACGGTGAGCCAAACGGACGAAGAACTCAGTCGGGAAACCGCAGCTGGCGGGGCGCCGCGCTATAGCCGGCGCCTGTCGGATAAGATTCTGATCGCGTTCCACCACGCCTGCGACCAAGGCGATTTCGAGGTGTCGGAGCAATTGCTCCATATCCTGGAGATGATGCTGACCCGCCGACCGCTGACGCCCGATGGCACACGACGGCGCAATATGGAAAGCCTTGTGGCCGCGCACGAACGGCTTTGGTACCTGCGCCACCCGAATACCGGCGATCAGTAATCCAGAGCGGTCTAGAGCGTGATCGCTTGAGGTTGACTTCAACCTCGGGCGTGAATCACCCTCTCAAACAAAGGCTTAGACCATGATCCAACGCCGAGATCGCGTGCGACCTCAAACGATCATGGCCTAAAGTGCCGCCCCGCCACGCAGGATCGCATCGGCAGCTTGGGTAAAGCTGCCGTCGGCCTCGTGCAGCACAAGCCCCGGCAGTAGCCGCATCGGACCGCGCCCGTTCCTGACCCCCCGCAGCAGCGTCAGCTTGGCCGCCACCCCCTGGCGTGGCCAGAGCGGCAGGAGCGATTGCACCGGGCAGCCGGCCTGCGCCATCGCGGCGATTCCAGCCGGCACGCACGCCGCCGGTAGCACGAAGGTCAGCGTGCCCCGATGCCGCAACCCCCGCGCCAACCCCCGCGCCCACCCCACCAGCAAATCCGCCGAACCCCGTTTTGCTCGGCTACGCACTGCGTCGGGTGAGGGGGTGCCGGTCGACAGATGGTAAGGCGGATTGGCGAAAGCGTGGTCGAATGGCCCATCGGGTACGACCGATTCGATATCGCCGGCCACGAATGTCAGGCCCGCCATCGCATTAGCCGCCGCATTCGCCGCCCCGCGTTCGGCCAACGCCGGATCGATTTCGATGCCTGTTCCCAAAAGCCCGGGGACACGGGCGGCAAGGCACAGCAGCCCAGCGCCGGCCCCGGTTCCGCCTTCCAGCACCCGCTGCTCGGATCGGGCGGGAATATGGGCGGCGAGCAGAACCGGCTCGATCCCGCTGCGGAAACCGCCGACCGGCTGGTCGTAGCGCAGCCGGCCGCCGAGCAGATATCCCGCCGCGATGGGGGTCACGGCTCCCCGGCGTCGAGCAACACCCGTTTCGCCCGCGCCGCGTCGTCGTCGGCCACGCAAAGCCGTCGCGGAATGGCGCCGATGCTGCCGTCCATGATGCTGGCATGGGCGTCCAGCAGCACCGTTTCGATTCCCGCGTCCGCCAGCAAGGCTGTTAGGAAGGACAGCCGGACCGGGTTGTTGGATGAGGCGATCGTGCGCACGCGGTCAGTACACCACCACGCTGCGGATGGATTCGCCGCGGCGCATGAGGTCGAAGCCTTCGTTGATCTGCTCAAACGGCAGGACATGGGTGATCAGGCTGTCGATGTCGATCTTCTTGTCCATGTACCAATCGACGATGCGGGGCACATCGGTGCGACCGCGAGCGCCGCCGAATGCGGTGCCCATCCAGGTCCGCCCGGTGACCAACTGGAACGGCCGGGTTGAGATTTCCTGCCCGGCGCCGGCCACGCCAATGATGACGGACTTGCCCCAGCCGCGATGGGCGCATTCCAACGCTTGGCGCATGACCGTGGTATTGCCGATGCATTCGAAGCTGTAATCGGCGCCGCCCTTGGTCAGATCGACGAGATAGGGCACCAGATCGCCCTCGACCTCGGCCGGGTTGACGAAATGGGTCATGCCGAATTTTTCCGCCATGGCTTTGCGCCCGGGATTGAGGTCCACCCCGACGATCGTCTCGGCGCCGACCATGCGCAGCCCCTGCACGACGTTCAGCCCAATGCCGCCGAGGCCGAAGACAACGCAGCGCGACCCCGCTTCGACTTTTGCGGTGTTGATCACCGCGCCGAGGCCGGTGGTGACGCCGCAGCCGATGTAGCAAACCTTCTCGAACGGCGCGTCTTCGCGAATTTTCGCCAGCGCGATTTCCGGCAACACGGTGAAATTGGAGAACGTCGAGGTGCCCATATAGTGGTACACGGTGTCCTTGCCCGAGGAGAACCGGCTGGTCCCGTCCGGCATGACCCCCCTGCCCTGGGTCGCCCGAATGGCAACGCAGAGATTGGTCCGCCGGCTCAGGCAGTATTCGCACTGACGGCATTCCGGCGTGTACAGCGGTATGACGTGATCGCCTTTTTTGAGCGACGTCACATTCTTACCGACATCGACGACCACCCCGGCCCCTTCGTGCCCCAGCACCGAGGGAAAGAGCCCTTCGGGATCGCCGCCGGAGAGGGTGAATTCGTCGGTATGGCAGATCCCGGTGGCTTTGATTTCGACCAGAACCTCGCCTTCGCGCGGGCCATCGAGGTCGATGGTTTCGAGGCTCAGGAGCTTACCGGCCCCTCGGGCAACGGCGGCGCGTGTTTTCATGGAGGGGTCTCCGGCTTGCTGTTTCGGGCCGGAATGTGCGGGCAGTCGCGTTTGGGATCAAGCAGTCGCCGGCGGACAAAAAAAGTGGCGGCGGCCCGAAGGCCAACCGCCAAGTTTAGGGAGGAAACGTCCAAGAAAGCAGCGTGCCTAAGCAGCGCTGCTAGAACGATACTTAGTCCGTTGATCGTAGGTATGCAAGCGAAATGTTGCACCGCACCAAAAATATTTTTGCAATATGCAAGGACTATAGGCAAAAAAAATGGCGGCGGCCCGAGGGCCAACCGCCAAGTTTAGGGAGGAAACGTCCAAGAAAGCAGCGCGCCTAAGCAGCGCCGCCGAGAGGAAATTTAGTGCACCAATCATAGGTATGCAAGCGATATTGTGCGTTGCACCATTTATTTTTCTGCAACCGCCCCTTGTGCCATCGCAACACATTTCCGCATGACCGAAGGCAGCGCAGCCGAAGCGAGGTCGTCGATCGGAAGCCAAAGCCCCGCGCCCTGGGGCGCTGGAATCCCCGCGCCCTGGGGCGCTGGAATCCCCGCAGCGAAAACGTCGATATACAGTTCGAAATGGGTGAAGCCATGCCGGATCTGCCCGGCCCGACGCCAATTGGCGAGCGCGGGCGCATGATCCATCGACTCCGCATCGGTCCATTGTTCCGCTCGCCAGGCCGTCCCCGGCAACTCCATCATCCCGCCAAGCAGCCCCTTCGAGGGGCGTTGGCGCAGCAGCACACGCCCGACCGGATCGGTCAGCCAAAAATGAACGCCATACCGCACCGGCCGCAGCTTTTTGCGCGCTTTCGTCGGCAGGCGCGCCGCGATCCCCGCGCGTCGCCCGGCGCACGCGTCCATCCACGGACAAACGCCGCACGCCGGAGAGGTCGGCGTACACACCGTCGCCCCCAAATCGAACAACGCCTGCGCAAAGTCGCTCGGTCGTGCCCGCGCATGCGGATCGCTGCCCAGCGCGTCCGCCCCAGCCCGCAACGCCGGTTTCGCCGCCGGCAATGCGGTCTCGATCGCGAACAAGCGGGCCGTCACCCGCTCCACATTGCCATCGACGGGCACCGTCGGCAGGCCGAACGCGATCGCACCGATCGCCGAGGCCGTATAAACCCCGATCCCCGGCAGCGCCCGCAAACCATCGAGATCGCGCGGAAATCCGCCTTGCGCCACAACCGCTTGCGCACAGGCATGCAGATTGCGCGCCCGCGCGTAGTATCCGAGCCCGGCCCAGGACGATAAAACCGAGTCCAATTGGGCCTCGGCGAGGGCTTCGACCGTGGGAAAGCGACTTACGAAACGTTCATAGTAGGGTATGACAGCGGTGACGGTGGTCTGCTGTAACATGATCTCGCTGAGCCAAACGCGATACGGATCCATCGTCAGACCCGGGTCCGCGCGCCATGGCATGCGACGACGATGGCGGTCGTACCAGCGCAACAGCGAATCGGCGGACGGAATGGCAATCGGGGACACGCGGCAGGATATGGAAGACGAGGCCCGCCACGTCTACGGCCCTCGGCCTGTCGGCACCATGATCCCGTCCGTCACCCGCGCAGCATTCCGCAAGAAATCTCCCGCCGCGAGCCAGGTCATGGCCGACTGGGCGGCGATCGTCGGCCCCGAACTGGCCCGCGCGACGGAACCCAGGCGCCTGACGCGCGGCGTGCTGACGATCGGATGCGCTGGGCCGGTGGCGATGGAGCTACAATACCTGGTTGCCGAATTGCTCAATCGAATCAACGCCCATGTGGGATCCTCGGTGGTATCCCAACTGAAATTCGTGCAGGTCTCGCTGGCATTCCCGGCACCAAGGGGACCTGCCGCCATCGCCCCCGCCGTGGTCGCAGCCGCCGAAGCAGCGGTCGCCGAGGTCCCAGATGGGGAACTGCGCGCCGCACTCGCCGCACTCGGTCGGGCGGTCCTGGCCGGGAAAGAGCGCTCGACAAGCCCCGGGGCAAGACGCTAAAACACTATATATAGAGGTTATGATGCTCGCTACTCGACGTTCCCTACTATCCCTGGTGGCCACCGGCACCGTCCTCGGCGCCCTGCCAGTGCGCGCCGAAGACCCGACACGCACCGAGCGTTTCGTCGGTAAGGCCGATGCCAAAATCACGGTGATCGAGTGTTTCTCGTTGACCTGCTCGCACTGCGCCGCGTTTGCCAAGGAAACCTTGCCTCGGGTCAAGGCCGAACTGATCGAGACCGGCAAAATCCGTTACCGTTTCTACGATTTCCCGCTGAACGGCCTGGATTTCATCGCCTTCAAGGTCACCCGCTACCTGCCAGCCGCAAGCTACCTGCCCTTCGTCGAAGCGTTGCTCTCGACCCAGGACCGCTGGGCCTTCGGACGCAATATCGAACCGGTGGTGGAACTGTGGAAAATGGCGGCCCTCGCCGGCATGAGCCGCACCACCTTCGACAAGGCCGTCGCCGACGAGGGCCTGACGACCTGGATCGCCGAGCAGCAGGATGTCGCGAGCAAGCGCTGGAAGGTGAACTCTACCCCGACGTTCATCGTCGACGATGTCGTGCATGCCGGGGAAATGAACTTCGACGCCTTTCGTAAGCTCGTACCCGAAACCTGAAGGAGTTCCGATTGCCGGTCAGTTTTCGCCGCCTCAGTATCGCCGGGTTCAAGAGCTTCGCCGAGCCGACGACCGTCGAAATTCTGACTGGACTGACCGGGATCGTGGGTCCGAACGGCTGCGGTAAGTCCAATGTCGTGGAAGCCCTGCGCTGGGCCATGGGCGAAACCAGCGCGCGCAATCTGCGCGGCACCGAAATGGACGACGTCATCTTCGCCGGCACCACGGGACGGAAATCCCGCGACACGGCGGAAGTGACGCTGTTCCTGGAAGAAACCCTCGGCACCGCACCGCCCCCGTTCGGCGACCAGCCGGAATTGGCGATCAGCCGGCGATTGGAACGGGGCGGCGGGTCGTCCTACCGGGTCAACGGCAAGGACGCCCGCGCGCGCGACGTGCAAACCTTATTCGCCGACCTCGCTTCCGGCGCTCGGGCCTCCGCCATGGTCAGCCAGGGGCGCGTCGGGACGCTGGTCAGCGCCCGCCCTGAAGACCGCCGTATGGTGCTGGAAGAAGCCGCCGGCATCACCGGCCTGCACGCCCGTCGGAGGGAGGCGGAGCTTAAACTGCGTGCCGCCGAGACCAATCTGACCCGCGCCGACGACACCAGGGCGCAATTGGACCAACATCTTTCAGCGCTCAAGCGTCAGGCACGTCAGGCCAATCGATTCCGCAATATCTCCGACCTCATCCGCCAAGCCGACGCCGAATTGCTGTCGATCCAGCGCGCCCGGACCGAAGCTGCTCGGAATTTCGCCCGTGCTGCCCTGGATACCGCGCGTGCGGCGGCAATCCTGGCGACGCAGGCCGCCAGCGAAGCCGCCCGGCATGCGACCGAGGCCGCTGACACCCTGCCACCGCTGCGGGAAACCGAAGCCGACGCTCGCACCGCGCTGGAACGCCATCGCGTGGCGCAGGAGCAGATCGCGGCGGAGGAACAGCGCGCCCGCGCCGCTTTGGCAGACTCCGCCCGCCGCCTGAATCAGTTGCGGCAGGATCTGACCCATGCCGAGCAGTTCCAGCGCGATGCGGCGACGGCCGAGCAGCGGTTGACAGCCGAGGATGGCGGTTTGGCGGCCCTCGGCGCCGGGCACGATGCCCGCATGCAGACGCTGGAAGCTGAGTCGCTCGCGACCGCCGAAGCCGTGCGCCTCGCCGAAACCGAGGCCAACCGCGCGACCGAAGCCGCCGCCGCCGCCAATGCCACCACCCAGGCCGCCGTCCAATTGTTGCAACAGGCCGAACAACGCGCGCGGCGGGCAAACGAGCAATTGGCCCGCATCCGCGAAGAACACGCCCGGTTGAGCGCGCAACAGATCGATCCCGCAGCCGTTGCCGCCGCCGAAAAAGACGCCGCCGATACCGAAGCCGCCATCGGCGCCGCCCGCACCGCGCTCGAACACGCCGAGCAGGCTCGGTTATCCAGCGGCGCAGCGTTGCTCACAACGCGGGAGGCCCTTGCCGCCGCCGAGTCCGCGCGGTCCCGTCTGACGGCCGAATCCCAGGCGCTGGCCGAAGTGCTGGCGGTGAAGGATGGCGAGCGGTGGCCACCGATGGTGGACTCCCTGACCGTTCCGGCCGGGTTGGAAGCGGCCCTGGGTGCGGTCTTGGGGGAGGAACTGACGTCGGCGCTCAATCCCGGGGCGGCGCGGCATTGGCGAGAATTGCCGCCATTCGATCCGGTCCCGGCACTGCCTGCCGGAGCGACCGCGTTCAGCGGATTGGTGCAGGGGCCACCGGTCCTTCGTCGATCGTTGTCGCAAATCGGTCTGGTCGATGACGACCAAATGGGCATGACACAACAGTCCGCCTTGGCACCGGGGCAAGTCCTGGTCTGCCGCGCCGGCGCGATATGGCGGTGGGACGGCTATACCATTCGCGCCGGCACCCCCACCGCTGCCGCTGTGCGCCTGCGCCAACGCAACCGGCTGGCGGAACTGCGGGCACAATTGGCGACAGCCGAGCAGACATCGGCCAGGGCGCGAGCGGCGCGAACGGCGGCCGAAGCCCAGTCCCGATCGGCCGACATCGCGGAAAATCAAGCGCGGCAAGCCCGCCGGGACGCCGAACAACGGTTGGAGCGGGCGCGCGCGTCGCTGGCAACGTTGCGCAATCAGGCGGCGACCGCTTCATCCCGCCTTGCTCTGGCGGACGAACAAATCGGGCGGATTGCAGCCGAGCATACGGACGCAACCGCCGCCCTGGCGCAGGCGCGGGAAACCCACGCCGCGCTGCCCGATATCGGTGCACTGCGGGCCGGCGTCGATCGCGCCCGAGCAGCGTTGTCGACGGCCCGATCGGCGGAGGCGTCGGCGCGATCGGCGCGGGACAATGCGGTCCGCGAGCAGGCCGCCCGGGTCCAACGCCGCCGGGCGATCGAGGCGGAACGCAGTGGCTGGACGGAACGGGCGCGCGATGCCGGCGGCCGAGTCGCCGATCTGGCAGCGCGCCGGACACAGGCCGAAGCCGAACACGCCGCGTTGGAAGCGGCGCCTGCCCGCATAACCGCGCAACGGGCCGAGGCGCAGGAGGCGTTGCAGGAAGCCGAAGCCCGGCATCGGCGCGCTGCCGCTGCTTTGCACGCCGCCCAGACCCTCGCCGGCACCACCGATCGCGCTGCTCGGACTGCCGAGGCGGCATTGGCCTCGCAGCGTGAAAATGCGGTGCGCGCGGAAGGCGCCGTCGAACAGGCCGATCATGCCTGGGGCACCGTTGCGGAACGCATCCTGGAACGGCTGGGGGTCAACGCGGCGCTGCCCGAACCGCCTGCCGATCGAAGCGCTGAATCGGAAGATCGCATCCGCAAGCGGTTGGAAAAGCTCCAGAAAGAACGCGATGAGGTTGGGCCGGTCAATTTGCTGGCGGAGGTGGAGTCGGAGGCGATCGAGAAGCAGATCGACATCCTCGAAACCGAACGCAAGGAAATTCAAACCGCGATCGCCAAGCTGCGTGGGTCGATCGGGCATTTGAACCGGGAGGGCCGGGAGAAGCTGAACGCCGTGTTCCAGGAAGTCGATCGTAACTTCCAGCAATTGTTCAGCCGCATGTTCAACGGCGGCCGAGCGCATTTGGCGTTGGTCGGATCGGACGATCCGCTGGAAGCGGGGTTGGAGATTTACGCCCAACCACCGGGCAAGAAATTGACTTCGCTGTCGTTGCTGTCGGGCGGCGAACAGGCGCTGACCGCGATGTCGCTGATCTTCGCTGTGTTCCGCTGCAACCCCGCCCCCGTCTGCGTGCTGGACGAGGTGGATGCTCCGCTCGACGATGCGAACGTCGAACGGTTCTGCTTGTTGCTGGAAGATATGGTCCGCGAAACCGGCACCAAATTCCTTGTCGTAACGCATCATCCGATAACCATGGCGCGCATGGACCGGCTGTACGGGGTGACGATGCAGGAACGCGGCGTGTCCCGCTTGTTGTCGGTCGATCTGGCGCGCGCCACGGCGATGGTCGATCCGCCGAGGATGGCGGCCGAGTAGCAACCGGCGGTATGCTGCGGCATGCTCCGACGCTTCGAAACACTGCTGCAACCGACCGCTGGCATCCCGGCCGCCCCGCCAAACGCGGGGTTGGCGGATTTCTATTGGCATTTCATCGGGCAGGCCCGCTGGTTCGCCGTATCTTTGTTCGCGTTCGGCGGCTCGATCGCGGTCCTGGACACGATGATTCCCACCTTTATCGGCAAGGTCGTCGGCCTGGTATCGACCCACCCGCCGGAGACGCTGGTGCAGGATACCTGGCCGCAATTGCTGACGATGGCCGCAATCATCGGACTGGTCCGTCCGCTGACATTCCTCGCCCATAACGTTGTGGTCAACCAGATCGTTAATCCCTCACTCACCAATCTGGTACGATGGCAGAACCATTGGCACGTCGTACGGCAAAGCTGGACCTTCTTTCAGAACGATTTCGCCGGTCGCATCGCGGCCAGGGTCATGCAGACCGGACCGTCGATGCGGGAAAGCCTGGTCATGGCCTTCGATGCCGCCTGGTACATCGTCGTCTACGGCGGCAGCGCGCTATTCCTGCTGGGCTCCCTCGACTGGCGCTTGACGATCCCGATGGCGGTCTGGTTCGCGCTTTATATCGTTATGCTGTCGTGGTTCGTGCCGCGTCTGCGGGAACGTTCGAAAACCATGTCGGAACGCCGATCCACCCTGATGGGCCGGGTCGTGGACAGCTACACCAACATTCTGACAGTGAAATTATTCGCCCGCGCCGCCGACGAAGACGCCTTCGTGCGCCAAGCAGTGGACGATCATACCGAGGCATCCCGCGCCCAGGCCCGCATGACAACGGGTTACACCACAACCTTGATGTTCATGAATGCGTCCTTGATCGTCGGCACATCGACCATCGCGATATGGCAATGGACGACGGGCCATATCGGCGTTGCCGCCGTGGCGACGGCCATTCCGATGGCATGGCAATTGAACAATATCGCCGGCTGGGTCGCGCGCAGCATCACCACGATCTTCGAAAATATCGGCACGGTGCAGGATGGCATGCGATCGATCGACCTGCCGCTGGCGATGCCCGATCCGCCGGGGGCCAAGGAATTGCGCGTTAGCGGCGGGGAAATTCGTATCGAAAATCTGCATTTCGACTACGAGCGCGCCGCCCGCCCGATCGGCGTTCTGCATGGCATCGATCTGATAATCCGAGCGGGGGAGCGTGTTGGGCTGGTGGGACCGTCGGGGGCGGGGAAATCGACGCTGGTCAATCTGCTGCTGCATTTTTACGAACCGTCGCAGGGCCGCATTACGATCGACGGGCAGGATATCGCGACCGCAACGCAGGAAAGCCTGCGCACGCAAATCGCAATGGTAACGCAGGATACATCGTTGCTGCATCGATCGATCCGGGAAAACATCGGTTACGGCCGGCCGAACGCGACCGACGCCGCAATCGAACGCGCGGCCCGTCGGGCGGAGGCACACGACTTCATCCTCGGGCTCGAAGATTGGCACGGCCGCACCGGCTACGACGCCCATGTCGGGGAACGCGGCGTGAAACTATCCGGCGGACAGCGCCAACGCGTCGCCCTCGCTCGTACAATCCTGAAAGACGCGCCGATCCTGATATTGGACGAAGCCACATCCGCCTTGGACTCGGAGGTCGAAGCCGCCATCCAAAGCCAGCTCGACGGGCTGATGGACGGGCGCACCGTCATCGCAATTGCGCATCGACTTTCGACCATTGCCCGCATGGATCGACTGGTAGTACTGAACGAAGGCCGCATCGTCGAAATCGGCACCCACCCCGAACTCCTCGCCCTCGACGGCCTATATGCTCGGCTTTGGAAACGACAATCCGGCGCGTTCGATGCAGTAACATCGGATACGATCCGGATCGGCTGACCGAAACGGCGCTTCGGTGCGGTCCCGACCGCCCCTGGCAAAGCGCCGCGAACGGCTTTACCGTCGGGCAATCGCAAACTGGGAGAGAACCAATGCACTGGACCGATCGTCGCGAGAAATACCGTGCTGCCATCGGCGGCAACGAATGCCTCCATCCCGGCTCGGTATTCGATGCTATTTCGGCTCGAATTGCCGAAGAAGTCGGCTTCGAAATCGGCATGTTCGCCGGCTCGATCGGATCGTTTTCGGTCCTGGGCAACCCCGACCTGATCCTGCTGACGCTGACCGAGTTCGCGCAACAGGCCTATCGCATCAACCGCGCCGGCAAATTGCCGCTGATGGTGGATGCCGATCATGGATACGGCAATGCATTGAACACGATGCGCACCGTCCAGGAACTGGAAACCGCAGGCGTCGCCGGTATCATGATCGAAGACACCGTGTTGCCCGTGCAATTCGGCGAGAAATCGCCGACGTTGACCTCCCTCGATGAGGGCATCGGCAAAATGCGCGCCGCACTTGCCGCCCGCGAAGACAAATCGCTGGTCATCATCGGCCGCACCAGCGCTGCCCAAATCGCCGGGCCGGAGGAAGCGCTGAAACGTGCCCGGGCCTACCAGAAAGCGGGCGTGGATGCGTTGTTTTTCGCCGGCGGAGTAACCCGGGAATTGCTGGAAGCGCTGCATGCGGAAATCGAACTCCCGCTCATGCTGGGCGGTGGCGGCAGCATCGGCGACAAAGCGTACCTCGGCAGCCAAGGCGTGCGCGTCGCGTTGCAAGGGCACCAACCCTTCTCGGCGGCGGTGCAAGCGACGTACGACACACTCAAGGCCCTGCGCGACGGCGTGGCGCCGGCGGACCTGAAAGGCGTGGCCTCGGCGGAGACGATGAAGCGGGTGACGCGGGAAGGCCAGTTCAAGTCCTGGACAGAGAAGTTCCTGACCTAAAGCGGCCCTGCCCCGACCGCCGGTCTGCGGCTTAGGAAATTCAGATCGTTTGCAACGATAATATGAATTTCAAGCCGCAGCCTGCGCGTCCTCCAGCATCGTCGCTGCGGCTTTTTCTGCAATCATGATGGTCGGCGCATTGGTATTGCCACCGACAACGACCGGCATGATCGACGCGTCCACCACCCGCAACCCGGCGATCCCATGCACCCGCAGGCGCGGATCGACGACGCTGTTGGTGCCGGTGCCCATGGCGCAGGAACTGGTGGGATGCTGGTTGGATACGCCGGTTTCGCGGACGAACTGCGCCAAATCTTCATCCGAAACGACATGGTTGCCGGGGATGATTTCGTTGACGGTGTAGGCATGCAGCGCCGGTTGTCCCGCGATATGCCGGCACAGGCGGATCCCTGCCAGAATGGCGCGCATATCGTATTCCGTGCGCAGATAATCGAATTGCACGGCTGGTGGCGCCAGGGGATCGGGGCTGCCCAATCTGACGGTGCCTCGGCCTTCCGGTCGCAGATGCACCGGCATCAGGGTGAAGCCGGGGAACGGGTGCGGTACCACGCCGTCCTTGCCGCGTCGTAACGTGCTCCATTCGAAAATATTGATTTGGATATCGGGTCGTTCCAACCGCGAATCGCTACGAACGAACGCACCGGCATGGATGCCATTGCTTGCCATGGGTCCCGAGCGGAACAGGGCGTATTGGGCGGCGGCGGCGATTTTTTTGGGCCAACTGCGTTCGAGATCGTTCAGGGTAATCGGTTTGGAAATCCGCCAACTCAGGTTGGTATTGAAATGATCGTGCAGATTGGCGCCCACCGCCGGCATATCCCGCACCACCGGTATGCCCATATCCTGCAAATGCTCCGCCGGGCCGAGGCCGGATAGTTGCAGCAACTGCGGGGAGCCGAAGGCACCGCCGGACACCACGACCTCCCCCCGGCAGCGGGCGATCTGCCGTCCTTGCGCGGTTTGGAATTCCACCCCGGTCGCTTTGCCGTTCTCGATGACGACCTTGGTCGCATGGGCGCCGGTTTGTATCGTCAGATTGGGTCGGGTTTTCGCCGGATTCAGATAGGCTTTGGCGGTACTCCAGCGGCGGCGATTCAATGTCGTTGTCTGGTAGTAACCGCAGCCGTCCTGTTGCGCGCCGTTGAAATCGGGATTGCGCGGGATACCGGCTTCGACACACGCCTCCAACGCCGCATCCGCCAATTCGAATTTGCTGGGCTGATCCGACACATGCAGCGGGCCGCCGACGCCGTGGAAATCGTCCGAGCCACGAGTTTGATTTTCCGCCTTCTTGAAATACGGCAGGACAGAGTCCCAGTCCCACCCTTCGCACCCGCGTTGCCGCCATTCGTCGTAATCGCCGTGGTTGCCGCGAATGTATACCATTCCGTTAATGGAACTGCTGCCGCCCAGCGTCTTGCCGCGCGGCAGATAAAGCTTCCTGCCGCCCATCTGGGGTTGCGGGACCGTTTCGAACATCCAATTTATTTTCGGGTTCACATAGGTGCGTGCGAAACCCAGCGGGATATGAATCCAGGGATTGGTATCCGGCGGCCCGGCTTCCAGCAGCAGCACGCTATACTTGCCAGATTCGGAAAGCCTGGCGGCCATGACGCAGCCGGCGGAGCCAGCACCGGTAACGATGTAGTCGTATTCGGCGCTCATCGTGCGTCCTCCAGTATCATCGCGGCGGCTTTTTCGCCGATCATAATGGACGGCGCGTTGGTATTGCCGCCGACGACCACCGGCATGATCGATGCGTCGGCCACCCGCAGCCCGTCGATCCCGTGCACCCGCAGGCGCGGATCGACGACTGTGTTGGTGCCGGTGCCCATGGCGCAGGAACTGGCGGGATGGTGATTGGATACGCCGGTCTGGCGCAGGAATTCGGCGAAATCCTCATCCGATCGGGTCGCCGGTCCCGGCTGCAATTCCTCCGCCACATAGGGTTTCAACGCCGGCTGTTCGGCGATTTTACGCACCAGTTTCATACCGAACAGCACCGCCTGCAAGTCGTATTCGGTCTTCAGAAAATCGAACGAAATCGCCGGTGCGGCCAGCGGATCGGGGGACGCTAGGCGCACCGTGCCGCGACCGTCCGGGCGCAGATGCACGGGACTAAGGGTAAAGCCGGGGAATTTATGCGGAATAACCCGATCCTTGGTCCGTTCGAGGGTGCTCCATTCCAGCAGATTGATTTGCAGATCCGGTCGTTCCAATCTCGGATCGGATCGGGTAAACAACCCTGCTCGGATTCCGTTGCCCGCCATCGGGCCGCTGCGGAACAAACCGTAACGAATGCCGGCAGCGATTTTGCGCGGCCAGGAATTCTCCAGATCGTTCAGGGTGATTGCTTTGGTGCAACGCCAGCTCATGTATGTGTTGAAATGATCGTGCAGATTCGATCCGACGGCCGGCATATCCCGGATCGGCGCAATGCCCATCGCCGACAAATGCTCCGCCGGACCGAGGCCCGACAATTGCAACAACTGCGGCGACCCATAAGCCCCGCCCGACACGATCACCTCCGCTCGGGCATGCGCAATTTGAAGGCCGGCGGCGGACCGATATTCGACGCCGGTCGCGCGTCCGTTAGCAACAATCACCCGTGTCGCCTGCGCACCGGTTCGGATAGTCAGGTTGGGGCGGAAACGGGCCGGCTCGATATAGGCTTTCGCGGTGCTCCATCGGCGTTTGTTGGACGTGGTGGACTGGTAATAACCGGCACCTTCTTGCTGCGCCCCGTTGAAATCGGGGTTGCGCGGAATGCCCGCCTGCTCCGCCGCTTGAAGCATGGCATCCGCCAACTCGAACCCCTCGCCGTGATCGGACACATCCAGCGGGCCGCCGGCGCCGTGAAATTCGCTGGCCCCACGCGCCTGATTTTCGGCCTTTTTGAAGTATGGCAGGACCGATTCCCAATCCCAGCCGACGCAGCCGCGCTGGCGCCATTCGTCGTAATCGGCGTGGTTGCCACGGATGTAGACCATGCCGTTGATCGAGCTGGTGCCACCCAGGGTGCGACCGCGCGGTAGATAAAGCTGGCGGTTCGCAAGCTGCGGCTGCGGCACGCTCTCGAATTTCCAGTTGACCTTGGGATCGACGTAAGTGCGGGCGAAGCCGAGCGGAATGTGGATCCAGGGATTGGTGTCGGGCGGCCCGGCTTCGAGCAGCAGAACCCGGTGCTGACCCGATTCCGAAAGGCGCGATGCCACCGCCGCCCCGGCCGATCCTGCGCCGGCGACGATATAATCGAAGGTGTCGTCCATAGCCCGCTTCCCCTGCGTTTCCTCGGGGTTATTAGACCGGGTTCCCCGTGGGATGGCCACCCGCGCCGCGCCGAGGCGGTCGGGGTTGCGCCGGAAAATCTCCATCGGCGTTTACGTTTCGTTAATATTTGCTGTGTAGAACGAGGGATTGTCCGAAATGGAGATGTTTACATATGTATGCGACAACATTCGATGTCGAGACCGCCCTGCGCGCTGCGGCGGCGCCGATCGTATCTTTGTTGGCTTGCCGTAAAGCCCGCCTGGACATCGCCGTGCGCCCCGGCCTGACGGTGCGCACCGACCGAGCAACGTTGCAGGATATTGTGCGGGCGGTGCTACGCCGGGCGGTGCTGGATACGGTGGCCGAAACGTTGCTGCTGACGGCGGCACCGGAACCGGGGCGCATCCGGATCGCCGTCACCGACGACGCGCCGACGACGGCTACCACGGTGCGGCAGAGCGCGCTGCGCGATACGGCGGCGCTCTTGGCGATGCAGGGCGGTTCGATGCAGATTGACGTGCGCCCGGGGCAGGGCACGATCGTCGCGTTGTATTGGCCGGCGCCGCTGACCCCGGTCCTGAGCCGGGAGAGAAGTTCCGATGCCCGAAACACGCCTGAGCAACCCGCTCTTCGGCCCGAATCGATTCAAGTTGGGGATTTTTAGCGCCAATTGCGACGGCGGGCTGACGATGAGCCTGGCACCCGAACGATGGAAGGCGAATTGGGACGATATCGCGGCGATGACCCGGATCGCCGACGACGCGGGCATCGAGTTCATTCTGCCGGTGGCGAAATGGCGCGGCTATCAGGGCAAGGCGAATGTCTACGGCAAGTCGTTCGAGACGTTGACGCATGGCGCGGCCCTGGCGGCGATCACCCGGCGGATCGCCATCTTCTCCACGGTGCATGTCGCATTGGTCACGCCGGCGTTTTGCGCCAAGGCGATCGCCACCATCGACCATATCAGCCATGGCCGGGCGGGGTTGAACATCGTCTGCGGCTGGAATCAGCCGGAATTCGATTTGCACGGCCTGACTATCGATCCCGACACCCGCTACGACCATGGGCAGGAATGGTTCGACGTCTGGGCCAAGCTGCTCGAAGGCGGGCCGGAGTTCGATTGGGACGGCCGCTTCTTCAAGCTGAAGCGCCTGCAAACCGACCCTTTGCCGATCCAGCGGCCTCGGCCGCCGGCGATGTCGGCGGGTTTCTCGCCGCGCGGCCGCGATTTCGCCGCCCGCTGCGCCGATGTCCTGTTCCTCAATGTGACCGAACTGGATCAGGTCCCGGCGATTCTGGCGGACGTGAAAACCCAGATGGACCGCTACCATCGCACTATCTCGGTCTACACGATGGGCCATGTGGTCTGCCGCCCGACACGACAGGAGGCCGAGGATTATTTCCACTACTTCGCGGAGGAAATGGCCGATTCCGCCGGCCAGCAATATTATCGCGGCCACCGTGGCGCGACCGTCCCGGCCGAGGGCGAAATCCGCATTGCCCGCCCGTTCGAGAACCGTTTCACCCGCCAGGGCCGGTTCCGCTACGATGGTGCTTACCCCGGTGTGTATCCGTTCGTCGGCACCCCCGACGATATCGCCACCGAAATGGCGGCCATGAGCGCGACGGGTCTGGCCGGATGCACCGTCGCGTTCGTGGATTACCTGAAGGAGATCCCGTACTTCGTGCAGGAAGTGCTCCCGCGTCTGGAACGGCTGGGCCTGCGGCTGCCGGTCGGTGCCTAGAGCGCGATGCGTTCGCTCTCGCTCACGTATCGCGATCTAACCTGTTGTTTGTTCGCGCGATTCAGACCTCCGGTGATTCCACCTTCGGTCATCGCGCTCTAGCGGGCTGCTATTGCATCTTGCCCGTCCGGCGCCGGTCCCTTATCCCTCCGGCATGCGTAAACAAATTCGCCTCAATGCTTTCGACATGAACTGCATCGGCCACCAGTCCCCCGGGCTGTGGACGCTGCCGCATGATCGCGCCGACACCTACAACACGCTGGAGTATTGGACCGATCTGGCGAAAACCCTCGAACGCGGCTTGTTCGATGCGATTTTCCTTGCCGACGTCCTCGGGATTTACGACGTCTACAAAGGCGGGCCGGAAACCGCGCTCGAACAGGCGGTGCAGGTCCCGGTCAACGACCCGCTGATGGTTGTGTCGGCGATGGCCTATGCGACGCAACATCTGGGTTTCGGCGTCACCTGCGCGCTGTCCTACGAACACCCCTACCCCTTCGCCCGCCGCATGAGCACGCTCGATCACCTCACGCGCGGGCGGATCGGCTGGAACATCGTCACCGGGTATCTGGAATCGGCGGCCCGCGGCTTCGGGCAGGCCGGGCAGGCGGGCCACGACGATCGTTACGCGGTCGCCGAAGACTACATGCAGGCGGTCTACAAATTATGGGAAGCGTCGTGGGAAGACGGCGCGGTGCTGCGGGACAAAGCCGGGCGCCGCTTCGCCGATGCATCCAAGATCCACCGGGTGAACCACCAGGGCCCGCATTTCCAGGTCGATGCGATCCATTTGTGCGAGCCTTCGCCGCAACGCACCCCGGTGCTGTTTCAGGCCGGCGCCTCCACCCGCGGCCGCCAGTTCGCCGCCGATCATGCCGAGTGCGTGTTCATCAACGGCCCCTCGCAAAAAGTCGTCGGTGCCATTGCGAAGGATGTCCGCGCTCGGGCGGTCGCCTCGGGGCGGGCCGCGAGCGATGTGGCGATCTTCACCCTGATGACCGTGATTACTGGCCCCACGCACGCGGCGGCGCAGGCGAAATACGACCGCTATCTGAACCATGTGTCGGAGGACGGCGCGCTGGCGTTGATGTCCGGCTGGACCGGGGTCGATTTCTCGCAGTTGCCGCCGGACGAGCCGCTGGCGTTTACCGAACGCAATGCCATGGTCTCGGCTTTAGAAAGCTTCACCACCGCCGATCCCGACCGATCCTGGACACCGCGCGAGATCGCCCGCCATGCGGCGATTGGCGGCCGCGGGCCGGTGACCGTGGGATCGTACGAAGAAGTCGCCGACACGTTCGAGGAATGGATGGACAACGCCGACGTGGACGGTTTCAACCTCGCTTACGCCACGACGCCGGAAACGTTCGAGGACATTGTCGATGGCGTGGTCCCGGAACTGCAGCGGCGGGGTTTGTATAAGACGGCGTATGCGCCGGGCACGCTGCGCGCGAAACTGACCGGACAGGACCGGCTGCCGGCCAGCCATCCGGCGGCGAAAGTGCGGCGATAGACCGGGATCCGGACCTCCGGTAGTCCGCCGCCGGGTATCGCGATCTAACGTATTGTTTGTTCGCGCGATTCAGACCTTCGGTGATTCCACTTTCGGTCATCGCGCTCTAATTCTCAGTTCGATCCGGCGATTCGCACGCCACTACGGGAGAACACCATGCAAGCCGACGAACTTCGCGCCATTCAGGCGCCGCTGAAGCAGTTGTATCGCGACAATCCGGCCGCCGCGCTGATCCCAGCCCGCGCCGAGGGGAGCCTGGACCCGAACGATATCGCCATTTCGGTCGACGGTTGGGCCGGCAAGGTTGTCGCCGGCCTCCACAAAGCCGGCGGCGGTTCCGGCAAGGAAGCCTGTTCGGCCGACATGCTGCTGGAAGCCGTGGTCGGTTGCGCCGGGGTCACCCTGCGTGCGGTGGCAACGGCGATGGGCGTGACAATTCGGGGTGGCAAGGTCATCGCCGAGGGTATCTGGGACGCGCGCGGCACCCTGGCGATCGACCGCAACGCCCCGGTGGGCCTGACCGAGATCACCCTGCGTTTCGACGTCGATTGCGACGCCGATGCGGCGAAGCTGGAGCGCATGATCCAAACGACCGAACGCTATTGCGTGGTGTTGCAGAGCCTGAAGAACCCGCCGAAGGTCTCCGTCGCCATCGGGGCCTGAACGGCCCGCGCGCTCCGGTTCGGCGATCAGCCAAGCCGGGACGCCCGAGCCGGGGCGCCCAGCGCCTAAAGGGTTGCCACTTTGCGGGACCGCTGTCAGGCGAAGCGCGGGGTGTCTTTCCAGGCCTTCAGCCAGATGGGCACCGCTGCGACCGGCAGCGGGCGCGCCACCAGGAACCCCTGCACCGCATCGACGCCCATATCTTTCATCGCCTGCCACAGGGGCACGGTTTCGACCCCCTCGGCCACCACGGCGATCGAACGAGCATGCGCACGCGCCACCAGATCGATCAGAAAGGCTTTGACCTCGGCGTCTTCTTCGACCCGGCGCACCAAACCCATGTCGAGTTTGATCGCGGTAAACGGCAGATCCATCAGCGGCGAAATCCGCGGCACCGCCGGCCCGACATCGTCGATCGCGACAAGGTAGCCGCGCGCGCGCAACCATTCGAGCGAGACGCGCAGGGTATCCAAATCCTCCACCGGGCGGCTTTCGGTGAGTTCGACGATCACCCGTTCCGCCCGCAGCCCGGCGGCGGCGCGCTGTTCTTCCAGGCGTTCCAGCGCGATCGGCGCCAGCAGGACGTCGAGCGGAAAATTGATAGTCACCCGCAGGTCGAGGTCGCGCAGGAACGGGCCGGTCAGATCGGCGAAGGCCTGCCGCGACATCAATTCGGTCAATTGGGCTGCGAGCCCGGCATTTTCCATCTGCGGCACGAAACGATCGGGAGAGAGGGTGCCCAAGGTCGGATGGTTCAGCCGCGCGAGCGCTTCGATCGCGAACAGCGTGCCATCCGCGACGGAAACGATCGGTTGGTAGCGCGTTTCGATCATCGCGCCGGCCAGAGCTTCGCGCAGTTCGCCTGGGAGCATGGCCCCCCCCTCGGCGGCATGTGGAAATTGCGGTAGGGCGAGCGCCGCCCGAATTGCCTGTCGGTTTGCCGATGGTATGACACCGATCCCTGGAAGCATACCGGCAGGCCCGCCTAAAATCAGCATCGCCGTGTCGGAACCGGCGGGGGCCGACGTCACATCGGCGAGAGCCTCGATCAAGCCATCGGCGGATTCCGGCTGCACCAGCAAATGGGAGTAGCGCGGGCGCACGGCGCTGAGCCGAGCAAGGGCACCACGGGCATCGCAGGTGGAAACCCGAGCCGGCCCGAGATCCGCGACCGCATCGGCGATCGCCATGGACCAGTCGCGGTCGCGCGCGACCAGCAGCAGGTTAAGGGCTGGCAGCGGGGTGGCGGCGCCGTGTCGGGCAGAGTCGCAATCGAGCATGGCGGCATTATAAGCGGGCGTCCTCAAATACGCGAGAAAAATCCCGTATTTGAGGCGATGTCCTGCCCGACCGCATCTACGACCGAACTCGGCTTAATACTATCCCAGGTTGAAAGACGGCTTCCGCTTCTCGACGAACGCCGCCATGCCCTCCTTCTGGTCCGGCGTGCCGAACAACGACAGAAACAGCGCCCGCTCGTGCCGCACCCCTTCGACCAACGTGGTCTCGTAGGACCGGTTCACCGCCGCTTTGGCAAACTGCACGGCAACCGGCGACATCGACGCAATGCGCGCGGCAATCTTCATCGCCTCGTCCAGCATGGTGTCGGCGGGAAACACGCGGGACACCAGATTGGCCCGTTCCGCTTCCGCCGCGTCCATCATCCGGGCGGTCAGGATCATGTCCATGGCTTTGGATTTGCCGACCGCGCGGGTCAAGCGCTGGGTGCCGCCAGCGCCGGGGATGACGCCGAGGTTGATCTCCGGCTGGCCGAATTTGGCGGTATCGGCGGCGACGATCATGTCGCACATCATCGCCAACTCGCAGCCGCCGCCCAGCGCGAAGCCCGCCACTGCGGCGATCACCGGCTTCTTGACCTTCAACACCGATTCCCAACCGGCCCCGATGAAGTCGGTCATCATGGCTTCGGGATTGGTCCGATCGCGCATTTCCTTGATGTCGGCGCCGGCCGCGAAGGCGCGATCGCTGCCGGTGATCACGATAGCACCGATGCCTTTATCGGCATCGAACGCGGCCAGCGCCTCCCCCATTTCGCGCACCAGCGCGTCGCACAGGGCGTTCAGCGAGGCCGGTCGGTTCAGGCGTATCAGGCCGACCCGGCCCTGGGTTTCGACGAGGATGTTTTCGTAATCGGCCATGCCAGTGCTCCCGGTTTTCCGGGGTCGTTCTAACTAGCGCTGCACCTGCGGACAATAGAACGTGCTGCGACCGGACTGCACGATGCGTTGGACCCCGGCGCAGGCGGCGTCTGCGGCCGCATCCGACCCGCCGGCCGCCGCTTTGGGGCAGGTTGGGCAAGGCTCGTTCTCCCGCCCATAGACCTTCCAGGCATGCTGGAAATAACCGAGTTCGCCGTTGGTCTGGACATAATCGCGCAGGGACGAACCGCCGGCGGCGATCGCTTCCTCCAACGTCGCCTTGATCTCCGGCACCAAACGACGAGCCCGCGCGCCGGGGATGGTATGGGCCAAGCGTTGGGGGGAGATGCGGGCGCGGTACAGCGCCTCACATACATAGATATTGCCCAGGCCGGCGACGATCTTCTGATCCAGCAACGCCGCCTTGATCGGGGTCTTCTTCCCCGCCAGCGCGGCCGACAACGACCGCACATCGAAATCGTCACCCAGCGGTTCCGGCCCCATGCCGGCCAGCAGCTTGTGCGCATCCTCGGCATCCGTCGGCACCAAATCGATCGAGCCGAACCGCCGAGGGTCCACGAAACCGACGCGCCACCCGTCGTCGGTTTCCAGCACCACATGCTCGTGCGGGGTTTCCTGATTCGGGCGGTTGGGGCCGATCAGCATCCGCCCGGACATGCCGAGATGCAGCAGCACCGAGTCGCCCCCATCCAGCCGCATCAGGATATATTTGGCGCGGCGACGGAAACTCAGGACCTTGCTGCCGGTGAGCCGAGCAGCGAGGCCCGTCGGCATGGGCCAGCGCAGGTCGGGGCGGTTGACCAAAGCGCGCACGATCGTCCGTCCCTCCAGCCGGGCGGCAAGGCCGCGCATCACGGTTTCGACTTCGGGGAGTTCCGGCATGATGGTCCGGCACGCTATAGAGCAACCCCATGACCGACAACCCAGCCTCCGACACCGCCGATTTCGGCTTCCGCAGCGTCCCGCGCGCCGAAAAGGCCGGCATGGTCCGCGCCGTCTTCGAAAGCGTCGCCCCGAAATACGACCTCATGAACGACCTCATGTCGTTCGGCGTCCATCGGGTGTGGAAGCGTATCTTCATCGGCGACCTCGATCCTCGGCCGCAGCGGCGGTTGCTCGATCTGGCCGGGGGGACCGGGGATATTACGTTCGGATGGCTCGCGCTGGGCGGGGGGCCGGCCATCTTGTCGGACATCAACCCCGCCATGCTCTCGGTCGGGCGGGATCGCGCGGTGAACAAGGGGCTGGTCGAGGACGTCGCCTGCGTCGTCGCCGATGCCGAGAAACTGCCGCTCCCGGATAGATCGGTCGATCGCGTGTCGATGGCGTTCGGCCTGCGCAACTGCACCGACAAGGACGCCGTCCTGGCCGAGGCGCGCCGCGTGCTGAAGCCCGGCGGGCGGTTTTTGTGCCTGGAATTCTCCCAAATCCAGGTCGCCGCTCTGGCGCCGCTCTACGATGCCTGGTCGTTCAAGGTGCTGCCCCGGATCGGCCAGCTCGTTGCCAAGGATGGGGCCAGCTACCAATATCTGGCCGAGAGCATTCGCACCTTCCCCAACCAGGAAAAATTGGCCGGCATGATGCGGCGCGCCGGTTTCTCGCGGGTGAGCGTGCGCAACCTGTCGGGCGGTATTGCGGCGATCCACGCGGGGTGGCGGTTATGAAACGCGTTCTGCTGATTGTCTCCGGCGGCATTGCTGCCTTCAAGGCGCTGGAACTCATCCGGCTTCTGCGCAAAGCCGGCCTGTCGGTCGTCTGCGCGACAACGGAGAACGCCGAGCAGTTTGTGACCCCGTTGTCGTTGCAGGCGCTGTCGGAGAATAAGGTTTACGGTGCGCTGTTTTCCCTCACCGACGAGAGCGAGATGGGCCATATCCAACTCTCCCGCTCCGCCGATCTGCTTGTCGTGGTGCCGGCAACGGCCAATATTCTGGCGAAGATGGCGGCGGGGATCGCCGACGATCTGGCTTCGACGGTGTTGCTGGCGACCGATAAGCCGGTGCTGGTGGCCCCGGCGATGAATGTGCGGATGTGGCTGCATCCGGCGACCCAGGCCAACATGAAGACCTTGGCGGGGCGCGGCGTGCATATCGTCGGCCCGGACGAGGGCGCGATGGCCTGCAATGAATTCGGCCCCGGACGGATGGCCGAGCCGCCTGCGATTCTGGCCGCGATCTCGGCTTTGTTGGAACCGCCGGTTCGGCCGCTGTTAGGTCGCCATGTCCTCGTCACCAGCGGTCCGACGCATGAGCCGATCGACCCGGTGCGCTACATCGCCAACCGATCGTCCGGCCGGCAAGGCCACGCCATCGCCGCCGCCCTGGTCCGGCTGGGCGCCCGGGTCACATTGGTCTCCGGCCCGGTCGGCGTGCCCGATCCTGCCGGGGCCGATGTCGTGCGGGTGGAAAGCGCCCGCGAGATGCTGGATGCCTGCCAGGCCGCGCTGCCCGCCGATGCCGCCGTGTTCGCCGCCGCCGTCGCGGATTGGCGGGTGGCCAACGCCACCGACAGCAAGATCAAGAAGCAGCCCGGCGCCGCCGCCCCGGCGCTGGAATTGGTGCCCAACCCCGACATCCTCGCCACGATCGCCGCCGCCGGGCCGCGCCGCCCGCAGATCGTCGTCGGCTTTGCGGCCGAAACCGACGACCTGCTGGCCAATGCGCAGTCCAAACTGATCCGCAAAAACGCCGATTTCATCGTTGCCAACGACGTCTCCCCCGAAACCGGCATCATGGGCGGGACCGAGAACGCGGTGCATCTGATCGGCCCCAATGGGTCGGAGGAATGGCCCCGCCTCGCCAAGGACGCGGTGGCACAGCGACTGGCCGAGCGGATTGCGGCCGCGTTGGGGCAGGCGTGATACGGCGGCTGACGCTGGCCGATCTGTTGGATTACCGGGTCGTTCGGTTGGAAGCCTTGCAACGCCACCCCGAGGCTTTCATCAGCGCCTACGAAGACGAAGCCGCCGAATCGCTCGATAGCTACAAGCGGATGATCGGGGTGGCTCCGAGCGCAACGTTCGGGTGTTTTGTGGACGGTGCGCTGGTGGGGATTGCCGGTTTGGTCGTCTCGCCCCGCGCCAAATTGCGGCACAAGGGCACGGTGGTGGGGGTTTATCTCCGGCCGGCCTACCGCAGCCACGGACGCGCGGCGCAGTTGGTGGGCGCGGCGATCGACGAAGCACGCCGGATCGGACTGGTCTCATTGCTGCTGAGCGTCACGGTCGGGAACATTGCTGCCGAACGGCTTTATCGCAATCTGGGTTTTCACAGTGTGGGAATCGAGGAACGCGCACTGCGCATCGGCGATCGGTATTTCGACGAGACGACAATGGTCCTGCGGTTGGACCAAGGGGCCGCCGCGCCGTAGGTCCGCCCAGCCCGCCCCCTTCCCTACCCGGCGCCGGCACTCCACACTGCGCGCACGTCAGTCCGGGGGAACACGATGCCGCGTCTCGTTTCTATTATGCTCTTCATGAGCATTGCCGCGCTCGGCAGCCACGCGACCCAAGCGGCGGACCAGATCGTCGTCACGAACTACGGCGTCGCGGCGAACGGCATGCCCTTCGCGGTGGCGATGGAAAAGCGCTTCTTCCAGGAAGAAGGCGCCGATATCTCCGGCATCCTCTCCTCCGACGGCGGCGGCAGCACCGTCCGCGTCATGCTCGGCGGCAATCTGGCGTATGGGGAGATCGCGGTGGCCGGCACCGTCGCCGCCATCCAACAAGGCGCCGATCTGCGCATTGTCAGCGACAATGCGCTGACGGTGGCCGAGTTCGCCTGGGCGGTGAAAAAAGGCTCCCCGATCAAATCCTTGGCCGATCTGAAGGGCAAGAAAATCGGCTACACCAACCCGAAATCCACCAGCCAGGCGATCGACGTCGTCATGCTGGAAAAGATCGGCCTGAAGCCTGCCGATGTGGAACTGGTGCGGGTCGGCGGCTACGGGGAACAGATGGTGGCCCTCGGCCTCGGGTCGATCGACGTTGCGACGCTGGCCGATCCCGTTTGGTCGAAGAATGCCGCCGACCTGCAACCGATCGGGTTCGCCGACGACGTGCTGCCCCCCTTGTGCGACGTGGTGGGCGTGACGACCGGCGACGCCGCCCGCAAGCGCCCGGATTTCGTGCGCGCCATCATCCGCGGCCGCCGCCGAGCAGTGGCATTCATGTATGCGCATCCGGAGGAAGCGGCCGATATCGTCGCCAAGGTCTATAATCTGGAGCCGGCGATCGCGCGTGCGGCGATCGTCCGCCTGACCGGCACCGCCAAATCCGGCATGCCCTATTGGGGGCCGGGCAATTTCGACTTCCCTGGCATGGATCGCATGATCCAAGCGCAAACGGCGATCGGCGCGTTCTCCGGCACGGCGGATTGGTCCAAATTGGTCGATACCGATTTCCTGCCCGACGATCTGAAGCCGCATAAATAGCGCATGAACCGCGCCGGTTTCCATCGCTTGTGCATTGTCGCGGGGTTGCTCGCGGCAATCGAGGTTCTGTGCCGCACCGGTATCGTCACCCCCTTCGCCATGCCCGCGCCCAGCCGCATCGTGTTCGACCTGTTCGTGTTGCTGCGCGCCGGGCAACTGATCGCGGCCGTCGGCAAAACGTTGCACGACGTGGCAATCGCCGTGGTGCTATCGGTGGTGGTGGGCGTGGCGACCGGCGTCGCCATCCATCGCCTGCGCGGCCTGCGGCGCGCGTTGGAGCCACTGTTCGCGACCTATTATGCCATCCCCGTCTACGCGTTTTATCCCCTGTTCATCGTGCTGTTCGGATTGGGCAGCACCCCGCAAATCCTGATCGGCTTCATGTTGGCAACGATCGCGGTGCTCACCAGCACGCTGTCGGGGCTGGACCGAGTGCCGCGAGTCCTGTTGCGCACCGCCCTGGCCTACCGTCTGAGTCCGCTGGAAACCGCCCGCCGCATCACCCTGCCCTGCGCCGCACCCTTCCTCGCGACCGGGGTGAAATTGGCGGTGTCCTACGCGTTCATCGGCGTCGTCGGGGCCGAGTTCATCATGTCGCGCGACGGCCTGGGATACGAAATAAATTTTTCCTACAACAATTTCGACAATGCCACGATGTACCCCGCCATTCTGACAATCCTGCTGCTGAGCACCGGGGCCAACCTTGCGTTGCATCGGTGGGAGCGCACCTTGCTGCAACGCCGGGGCCGCTGATGCGCAACGGGTGTATGCTGATCGCGGTGCTGCTGGCCGGCTGGCAGGCGCTGTTTCAATTCGCCGGCGCGCATGCCTTGTCGCCGCCGATCGATACGATGCTGTTCCTGGCGCATCTGCTGGGCACCGGCCCGTTCTGGGTCCATCTGCTGGAAACCGGCCGCGCCTTCGCCGTCGCCCTCGCGCTTTCCATTGTCCTCGGCCTCGGCATCGGCCTGCCACTCGGATTACATAAGTATGCGGCGGAGATCGCCGAACCCCTGCTGGTCTCGGCCTATGCGGTGCCGAAAATCGTGCTGTACCCGATCGTCTTGACGATTTTCGGCATCGGCTTGCCGGCCAAGATCGCGTTCGGGACGATCCACGGCATCGTGCCGGTGGCCATTTTCGCGATGGCGGGGGTGCGGCAGGTCAGCCCGGTCCTGCTGCGCACGGCGCGAGCGATGCGGCTGTCGCGCACCGAAACGCTGCGCTGTATCGTCTGGCCGGCGGCACTGCCGGAGATTTTCTCCGGCCTGCGGATCGGGTTTTCGCTATCCCTGATCGGCACCCTACTGGGGGAGATGTTCGGCTCCCAGCAAGGCCTCGGCTATCTGCTGATGCACGCGATCGGCTTGCAGAACGTCCCCGTGATCATGGCGGTGACGCTGCTGCTGACGATGTTCGCAGCGACGTTCAGTGCAATGCTGCTGGCCTGGGACCGCCGCTTGCACCGCTGAAAACGGCGGCCCCCGGACACCGCGCCTACTTCATATAGTAGTCCTTGTACTGCGACCGCAGCGTCGTCTTCTGCAATTTCCCGGTCGCGGTATGCGGCAGTTCGTCCACCACCAGAACCTCATCCGGCAGCCACCATTTGGCGATCTGCCCCTCGTAGATGCGCAGGACCGAGGCCGGATCGATCGTCGCGCCCGGCTTGGCAACGACCAGCAACAGCGGGCGTTCGTCCCATTTCGGATGGCGCGACGCGATGACGGCAGCCTCCAGCACGTCGGGATGCGATACCGCGATGTTTTCCAGCGCGATGGAGCCGATCCACTCGCCGCCGGATTTGATCACATCCTTGGAGCGATCGGTGATCTCCATGAAACCGTCGGGGTCGATGGTGGACACGTCGCCAGTGGCAAACCAGCCGTCCGCGTCCAATGCCGAACCGGGGGCGTCGCCGTAGTAGGCGCTGGCGATCCAGGGGCCTTTGACCATCAAATCGCCGAATGCCACCCCGTCCCATGGCAATGCCTTGCCCTCGCCATCGACGATCTTCATGTCGATCCCCGGCAGAATGCGCCCTTGCTTCAGCATGTGGCGCACCGCATCGGCACCGGTCAGCCCCGCTTGCGCTTCTTTGGGGGAATTGTAGGTGCCGACCGGGCTCAGTTCGGTCATGCCCCAGCCGTGTTCCACCCGCACATTCTGCTCGTCGCGAAAGGCTTCGATCAGCAACGGCGGGGTGGCCGATCCGCCGGTCATGATGCGCTTCACACTGGTGAGTTTCTCCCCCGTCGTGCGCAAATGCTGCAACAAACCCATCCAGATGGTGGGCACGCCGCAGGTCAGGGTGACGTTTTCCGCGTTCAACAACGCAGCGAGGCTAGCACCGTCCAAATAACGACCGGGCAGGATCAACCCCGCACCGGTCAGCGCGCAGGCATAGGGAATGCCCCAGGCATTCACATGGAACATCGGCACCACCGGCAAGATGCGCTCGCTCGCTCGGGCGCACAGCACGTCGGGCATGCAGGCGGCGTAGGCATGCAGATAGGTCGAGCGGTGGCTGTACAACACTCCTTTTGGCCGCCCGGTCGTGCCGGATGTGTAGCACAGCGCGCTGGCGGTGTTTTCGTCGAAATCCGGCCAGACGTAGTCCTCGTCCGCCGCGTCCATCAGCGTGTCGAAGCAATGCAACGCGATGCCGGGGGCCAGGGCGATATCCGGCATGCTGGCGGCGTCGCACAGGAACACCACGGCGCGGACGCAGTCCCGCGTGCGTTCGGCAATCGCCGCGACCAGCGGGGCGAAGGACAAATCGACGAACAGCACCTTATCCGCCGCGTGGTTGACGATATAGGCGATGTCGTCCGGGTGCAGCCGAGGATTGATGGTGTGGCAGATCGCGCCCATGCCGGGGGCGGCATAATACACTTCCAAATGCCGATACCCGTTCCACGCGAGGGTGCCGACCCGATCGCCCTCGCCGATGCCCAGGCGCTGCATCGCCCGCACCAACCGGCGCGACCGACGCTCGACCTCGGACCAGGTGTAACGGTGGGTGGTACCTTCGTGGGTGCGGGATACCACCTCGGCCGTGCTGTGATGGCGGGCGCCGTGCCTGAGAATCCCGGAGATCGACAGGTTCTGGGTTTGCATCAGGCCGAGCATGCGGTGCCTCCGATTATGGGCGTTGCCGTTGGGCGTTGCGATTGGGCGTTTCCGGTCCGATGATAGGCCGCGAAGGGTTCGGCGAAGAAGGGGGATATCGATGCGACCGACAATGATTGTGACCGGCGGCAGTCAGGGCATCGGTGCCGCCATCGCGCGGAGGGCCGCTGCGGCCGGCTACGCGGTCGCGTTGACCTATCAATCGAACCGCGCCATGGCCGAAGCGGTCGTGGCCGACATCGAAGCGGCCGGTGGCGAAGCGCTGGCGATCCAGTCCGAAATGGCATCCGAGGCGTCGATCCTGTCGTTGTTCGACACCGTCGATCGCCGGTTCGGCCCGCTCGCCGTGTTGGTGAACAACGCCGGCGGCCCCGGCCCGGTCTGTAAGATCGACGCCATCACCGCCGACGCGCTGGACAATGTGCTGACGGTCAACGTGCGCGCGCCCTTCCTGACCACGCGGGAGGCGACGAAGCGCATGGCCACCGATCTCGGCGGCAAGGGCGGCGCGATCGTCAACATATCCTCCCGCGCGGCGGAGATCGGCGGCGCCAACGAGTGGATCCACTACGCGGCGTCCAAAGGCGCGGTGGACAGCCTGACCATCGGGTCGGCCCGCGAATTGGCCCCGCGCGGCATTCGGGTCAACGCCGTCAGCCCCGGTTTGATCGAAACCGAGCTGCATGCCCGCGCCGGCTTGCCCGATCGCCTGACACGGTTGGTGGGCGGTGTGCCGATGGGCCGCACCGGCAGCGCGGACGAGGTCGCCGCCGCCGTCCTGTGGCTCGCCTCCGACGAGGCATCCTACATAACGGGGATTATCGTCCCCATTTCCGGAGGGCGCTGACATGGACCCCAAAACCGCACTGATCGTCGGAGCCGGCGCCGGCTTGAGCGCATCCCTTGCGCGATTATTCGCCCGAAACGGGCTGCAAGTGGCCCTCGCCGCCAGGAGTACCGACAAGCTGACGGCGTTGGCGGGGGAAATCGCCGCCGCCACTTTCGCCTGCGAGGCAACCGAACCGGAGGAAGTCGCGGCCTTGTTCGACGTGGTCGTCGCCACGCAGGGCGTGCCGGACATCGTCGTCTACAATGCCTCGGCCCGAGCGCGCGGCCCCATCGTCGATGTCGAGCCGGAGGCCGTGGCCCGCGCCATCGCGGTCAGTGCCTTCGGCGGCTTCCTGGTGGCTCAGCAGGCCGCGCGGCACATGGTCGCGCGCGGTAGCGGCACCATCCTGCTGACCGGTGCCTCCGCCAGCGTGAAGGGCTACCCGCAATCCGGCGCATTCGCGATGGGCAAGTTCGCCCTGCGCGGGCTGGCACAGAGCATGGCGCGCGAACTGGCGCCCCAGGGCGTGCATGTCGCGCATTTCGTCATCGACGGCGGCATTCGCAGCGCCGAGCGGCAGAACCCGAACGACAACCCCGACAGCCTGTTGGACCCCGACGCCATCGCCGAGAGCTATTGGCACGTCGCCACCCAGCCGCGATCCGCCTGGACGTGGGAGCTGGAGTTGCGGCCCTGGGTGGAGAAATTCTAGCCATCGTCCGTTACAACGCGGCCAGGATCTCCGCAGCGGCGTCCGTGAGGACCTGACACCCCAACACGATATCGGCCTCGCTGGTGTCCTCGGTGAAATGATGGCTGATCCCGCCGATGCTCGGCACGAACAGCATGCCCGACGGCATTGCTTCAGCCAGAATCTGCGCGTCGTGCCCGGCGCCGCTTGGCATGCGTTGGTGTGCGCCAGGGGCGTGGGTTTCGGCGGCCCGCTCCAGCGCGGCCTGAAATCCGGCATCCATCTGCCGCGGCACGCTCCGCCCGCGATAGGCGATCAACACCCGGCACGGTCCTTGGTTCGCTTGTTCCACCAGGGCCTCCAGTTCCGTTTCCAGGCGGAGCAGCAGCGCGGGATCGGTATCGCGGAACTGAAACAGCATCTCCGCCCCGCCCGGCACGATGCTGGGCGCGCCGGGATCGAGGGTAATGCGGCCGGTCGTCCATACCGTGCGCGGCCCGACGACCTGGGGAAACCGATCCTCGATTGCGGCAGCGAGTTTGATCAGAGCCACCCCGGCATCGCGGCGCGCCGCCATCCGCGTGGTGCCGGCGTGGTTTTGCTGGCCCTCGAACACGATACGGAAGCGGTGGCTGCCGACGATCGCGGTCACGATGCCGATTTTCTCGCCGGCATCCTCCAGCGTGGCGCCCTGCTCGATATGCGCTTCGAGGTAGCCGATATACCGGGCGGGATCGGCTTGCAGGCGGGGTGCGCCGGCAAAACCGGCAGTTTGCAGCGCGGTCCGCAGCGGGGTGCCGTCATCGACGCTTTTGCAGCTATCGATCTCGGCCTCCGGCAGCAGACCGGCGTAGGAGCGGCTGCCGAGGAAGGACCCGTAATGCCCTTCTTCGTCCGCCCAGCCCGCGACATCGATCCCCCGACCGAGAACCCGCGCGACTTCCAGCGCGAAAATAGCCCCCATGGCCCCGTCGAGCCATCCGGCTCGGTTTTGCGTTTCTAGGTGGCTGCCGAGCAGCAATTTACGGCCGGGCGATGGGTCGTGGCCGATGGCGTTGCCGATTCCGTCGATCGTCGCGGTCAATCCGGCCTGCGCGAGGCGTTCGGCGAACCAATGGCGGGATCGCACGTCGTCGGTGCCATAGGTTGGGCGATGCACCCCGGTTTTGTAGGCGCCGATGGCACGCAGGGCATGGAGGTCGGACAGCAGGCGAGCGGGATCGATGGTGGGCATTGCGAGGCTCCGATGCGATGGTTGCAATGCAACATGTTCCGGGGCCTGCCGTCCACGGTTTCCCTGCCAGCCGGGTAGGGTTCCCGCCTGCGCGGCGGCGATTTCCCTACCGGCGGGCGATCGGCAGGCACCGCCGCAGCGGACGACGCGACGGCCAGCGTATGACTGTTCTGTCGCGAAAACCGGGTGTGAATGTGCGGTCCATCTATACAATTGATATAGGTCATCCGCTGTTTTCGCGGCGACTGTCATCAATCCTTCATAATTCTGAAACACAGGCGTCGCAGCCGATGCCTACACACCGCCTCGGATTACGAGAAGGACTCGGAAAACATGACTATGAAATTCGCCACCACCGCCATCGTGCTGGCTATGGCCGCCACCGTCGGCGCCCAGGCACAAGAGATCACCGGCGCGGGCGCGACGTTCCCCGCCCCGATCTACACCAAGTGGGGCGAAGCGGCGAAAGCGGCTATCGGGATCGAGCTGAACTATCAGGCGATCGGCTCCGGTGGCGGGCAGAACCAGATCCTGCAGCGCACCGTCGATTTCGGCGCCTCCGATGCGCCGATGGCGCAGGACAAGCTGGAATCCGGCAAGCTGCTGCAATTCCCCACCGTGATGGGCGCGGTTGCGATCATCGTGAACCTGCCGGACATCGAGTCGAACCAACTGAAGATGTCCGGCGAGATGCTGGCCGAGATCTACGCTGGCAAGATTACCAAGTGGAACGACCCCAAGATCGCCGATATGAACAAGGGCGTGAAGCTGCCGAATATGGCGATCGCGCCGGTCTATCGGGCCGACGGGTCCGGCACGACGTTCGTGTTCGCCTCCTACCTCTCGGCCGTCAGCACCGAGTGGAAAGACAAGGTCGGGGCGGCGACATCGGTCAAATGGCCGGCCGGCGCCGGCGCCAAGGGCAACGACGGCGTGTCCGCGACCGTGCACAACACCCGCGGCGGCATCGGCTATGTGGAATATGCCTTCGCGTCGCAGAACAAGCTGACCACGCTGCAACTGCGCAACAAGGCCGGCCACTTCGTGAAGCCGGAAATGGCCAGCTTCCAAGCCGCCGCCGCCGCTGGCGACTGGGCCAATGCGAAGAACTTCGCGGTCGATCTGATCGATCGTGCCGGCGACCGGAGCTGGCCGATCGTGTCGGCCACGTTCATCGAGCTGCCGATGGACCCGAAAGACCCGGCCCGCAGCGCCAACGTCATGAAATTCTTCGACTGGGCCTATAAGAACGGCTCCGCGATGGCGAGCAGCCTGGAATACGTGCCGCTGCCGGAATCGGTCCAGGCAACGGTGCGCGCCGCTTGGCACAGCAAAATCGTTTCGCCGGATGGCAAGCCGGTTTACTGATCTGCGAAGCTGAGCCGCCGGGTTTTCGGAAGCTAGTGGTCCGATCCTAACGCTTGGATCCCAAGCGTTAGGTGAATCGGCCCACAAAAACAAAGGCTAGCGGTCGAGGTCAGACGGCATCGTCCGGCCGATTTCGACCGCTAGTGGTCCGATCCTAACGCTTGGATCCCAAGCGTTAGGTGAATCGGCCCACCAGATCAAAGCCTAGCGGTGAGAATCTGACGGTTGTTTTCGTCAGATTCTGACCGCTAGACGGCGCGTAACCCCCAATCGGGATCGAAACCGTTGTCGCATTCTGTCGCGAAGCGCCCTACGCAAATGGGCGACGCTATCTTCGAAGGTCTTGCGCGGTTCGCGGGGATTTTCGTTCTTGTGCTGCTGGGTGGCATCATTGTGGTGCTGTTCGTCGGCGGGCTGCCGGCTTTTCGCCAGTTCGGCGCCGGGTTTCTGATCTCCGACGACTGGGATCCCGTTCATCAGGTATTCGGTGCGCTGGTGCCGGTCTTCGGCACTTTGGTGACCGCCGTACTGGCGTTGATCATGGCCGTGCCGCTGGCCTTCGGCATCGCCTTCTACCTCACCGAGTTGGCGCCGCTTTGGTTCCGCCGCCCGGTCGGCACCGCAATCGAGTTGCTCGCCGCTGTGCCCTCCATCATTTACGGCATGTGGGGCTTCTTCACGATCGTGCCGATCATGGCCGAATACGTGCAACCCTTCGTCATCGACACCGTCGGCGACCTCCCGCTGATCGGCGACTTCTTCCAAGGCCCGCCCTTCGGCACCGGCATCTTCACCGCCGCGATGATCCTGGCGGTCATGATCATCCCCTTCATCGCCGCCACCATGCGCGACGTGTTCGAAACCGTGCCCGCCGTGTTCAAGGAATCGGCTTACGGCCTTGGCTGCACCACGTGGGAGGTGATGCGCTCGATCGTCATTCCCTACACACGGATCTCCGTCGTCGGCGGCATCATGCTGGGGCTGGGCCGAGCGCTGGGGGAGACGATGGCGGTGACGTTCGTGATCGGTAATACCAATCGTATCGCGCACACCATCTTCGGCCCCGGCAACACGATCGCTTCGATCGTCGCGCTGGAATTCCCCGAAAGCGAATCCGGCAGCCTCAAGCTTTCTTCCCTGCTGGCGCTGGGTTTCATCCTTTTCGTGATTTCGTTCATCGTTCTGGCGATCTCGCGCATCCTGCTACGACCGGGAGCCAAAGCATGAGCGCGACAATCGCTGTGTCCGGCACCGTCCCCGGCGCCGCCAAGAATATCGCCGCCTCGGTCCAGTTGGGCCGCAGCCGCCACCGCACCAACACCGTCGTCAAGTCGCTCTGCGTCCTGGCAACCGCGCTCGGGTTGATCTTCCTCGCATCCATCCTGTTCACCCTGATCGTTCGCGGCTTCGGTGGGTTGAGCACGACCGTGTTCACCAAATCGACACTGCCGCCCGGCTCGCATGGTGGGTTGCTGAACGCGATCATCGGCAGTTTGATCCAAACCTGCATCGGCACCCTGCTGGGCACGCCGATCGGCCTGATGGTCGGCACCTACCTGTCGGAATACGCATCCGGGTCCAAGTTGGGCGACAGTGTGCGCTTTGTCTCGGATGTGCTGCTCTCGGCCCCGTCGATCCTGATCGGGTTGTTCGTCTACGCCCTGATGGTGGCCCCGTTCGGCGGGTTTTCCGGCATCGCCGGCTGCGTCGCTTTGGCGGTGATCGTGATCCCGATCGTGGTCCGCACGACCGAGGATATGCTTCGCCTGATCCCGGTGGCGCTGCGCGAAGCGGCGGTCGCCCTGGGCGCGCCGAAGTGGAAAATGATCGTCATGGTCTGCTACCCCGCCGCGAAGCAGGGCATCGTGACCGGCATCTTGCTGGCCGTCGCCCGGGTCGCTGGGGAAACCGCGCCGCTGCTGTTCACCAGCCTCGGCAATCTGAACTGGTCCGTCAGCCTGGCCAAACCGATGGCCAGCCTTCCCGTGACCATCTACCAATACGCTGGGTCCGCCTTCGAAGATTGGGTCCAGCTTGCCTGGGTAGGCGCGCTGCTGATCACGTTCGGCGTCCTGGCCATCAACATCGCCGCACGGCTCGTGCTGCGCGTCGGGAAATGAGGTCTGACCATGAGTACCACGATGCAAGAGGCAAAAATGGCAGACAATAGCCACGGCGGCGTACAGGTTCGATCCGCAACGGCGATCGGGGCGGCGCGGATCGCGATCTCCGATCTGGATTTTTACTACGGCGCGCACAAAGCGCTGAAGGCCATCAACCTCAATCTGCCGGACAAACAAGTCACCGGCATGATCGGCCCGTCCGGCTGCGGCAAATCGACGCTGCTGCGGGTGCTCAATCGGATGTACGACCTCTACCCCGGCCAGCGCGCCGAGGGGAAAGCGATGATGGACGGGCAGAACATCGTCGATCCCGCGACCGATCTGAACGCGCTGCGCGCCCGCATCGGCATGGTGTTCCAGAAGCCGACCCCGTTCCCGATGTCGATCTATGAGAACATCGCGTTCGGCGTGAAGCTGCACGAGAAACTCTCGAAAGCGGCGATGGACGAGCGGGTGGAATGGTCGCTGAGCCGAGCGGCGCTGTGGGGTGAGGTGAAGGATCGGTTGAACAGCCCGGCGATGGGGATGTCCGGCGGTCAGCAGCAGCGCTTGTGTATCGCCCGCACCATCGCGGTGCGCCCCGAAGTGATCCTGCTGGACGAACCGACCAGCGCGCTCGACCCGATCAGCACCCTGAAGATCGAGGAGCTGATCGATGAATTGAAGAACGATTTCACCATCGCGATCGTCACCCACAATATGCAGCAGGCCGCGCGCTGCGCCGATCAGGTCGCGTTCTTCTATCTCGGCGAAATGGTCGAAGTCGGCCCGGCGGAACAGATCTTCACCGCGCCGAAAGAAAAGCGTACCCAGGAATATGTCACCGGCCGGTTCGGCTGATCGTGGAAGGACCAAAAACCATGCCGGAACATCTGGTTAAAAGTTACGATACAGAGCTGAACCGCCTGCGCGCGATGATGTCCGAAATGGGCGGCATCGTGGAAAACCAGGTGGCTCTGGCATCGCAGGCCATCCTGCAACGCGATAGCGAGGCCGCGACCCAGGCGGTGGCGGAAGACCCAAGGGTCGATGCCCTGGAACGCGATATCGAGCAGTTCGTGGTGCGCATCCTGGCGCTGCGTCAGCCCATGGCCGCCGACCTGCGTTTTATTGTCGCATCCATGAAAATGACCGGCGATCTGGAACGCATCGGCGATTACGCCACCAATGCCGCAAAGCGCAGCATCGTGCTATCGCAATTCGCTCTGCCGTTCTCGCTTGCCGGTCTGGCCAACATGTTCCGATTGGTGCAAGCCCAGCTCAAATCCATCATCGATGCGGTCGGCGCCGGCGACACCGACATGGCGATCGAGGTATGGCGGTCCGATCAGGCGATCGACGATGTCTACAACGGCATCTTCCGCGAATTGATCACCTACATGATGGAAGATCCCCGCAACATCACGCCCTGCACGCATCTTCTGTTCATCGCCAAAAACCTAGAACGGATCGGCGATCACGCCACGAACATCGCGGAAACCGTCTACTACGCGGTGCGCGGCGAGGTGATCCCGGATGCACGGCCGAAGGGCGACAACTCGCCCTACGCCGTTGTGCGGCCGCAGGAATAATTCAGGAGACCGTTTATGCCGGAAGGTGTTTCAAGCCTGCCCAAGCCGCTGATCATGGTCGTCGAGGACGAAGCCGCCCTCGCGACAATGCTGCGCTACAATCTGGAAAAGCAGGGCTTCCGGGTCGAGGAAGCGGCTGACGGGCAGGAAGCCCTGACCCGTATCGCCGAAACGAAACCGGATCTGGTGCTGCTGGACTGGATGCTGCCGACCATGTCGGGGATCGAGGTCTGCCGCCAACTCCGCCGCCGCCCGGCCACCCGCGACCTGCCCGTCATCATGGTCACCGCTCGGGTCGAAGACCAGGACGCGGTGCGGGCGCTGAATACCGGCGCCGACGATTACGTGACCAAACCGTTCAGCATCGAAGCGCTGATGGCGCGGATGCGCGCGCTGCTGCGCCGGTCGTCTACCGTGCCGGTGAAAGGGCAGCTTGCGTTCCACGACATCGAAATGGATCTGGCGACCCACCGCGTCACCCGCAACGATCGCCGCATCCCGCTGGGTCCGACCGAATTCCGCCTGCTGGAATTCTTCCTGCAACACCCGCGCCGGGTCTTTACGCGGGAGGAACTGTTGGACGCTGTATGGGGGCCCGACATCCATGTCGAACCCCGCACGGTCGATGTGCATATCCGCCGCCTGCGCAAGTCGATCAACGGCGAAGGGGAACTCGACGTCGTGCGCACCGTCCGCACCGCCGGCTACGCTCTGGATACCGAAGCGGTCTGAGCCTATATCCTTCCGGTTGTAACAATCGCCCCCGGGAGGGAACCAATGGACGACGCCGGCAAGGGCAATGTCGGCCCGCTTTCCGCAGCGGACGGGACCGGCTGGCGCGATCAAATGATCGCGGCCCGCACTTTCGCCGAAACGAATTCCGAAACCGCCACCGCACCCAGAATCGCCATCAGGATCAGCGTCACCTGCGGCCAGGCCAACTGGCTGACCGATGCGTTCAGTTGCAACCCGATACCCCCGGCACCGACGATGCCCAGCACGGCGGATTCGCGGATATTGATGTCCCAGCGATACACCGATACGCCGGCAAACGTCGGCAGCACCTGCGGCACCACCCCATAGATCAGCACCTGCGCGCGGCTTGCACCGGTCGCGGCGATCGCCTCGGTCTGGGTCGGGTCGATTTCCTCGATCGCCTCGTACAGCAGCTTGCCGAAGAAGCCGATGGAGTGCAGAGCGACCGACAGAATCCCCGCCAGCACGCCGGGTCCGACAATGGTCACCAGCAGCAACGCCCAGATCAGGGTATTGATTGACCGCGACACCGCAATAATCGCCAGCGCGATCGGACGCAGAAGTACCGCATGCGGGCTCGTGTTGCGCGCTGCCAAAAACGCCACCGGGGTCGCAAGCAGCAGCGCCAGCAGGGTGCCCAATGTGGCGATATCGATGGTGTCGCGCAGCGGCTTCAGGATCGCCGGCGCATACCCCCAGCGCGGCGGCCACATGCGACCCAGCATGTCGGCGGCCTGGGTCGGGGCGTCCCATACGAAATCCCATTCGGTCGTCTCGGCGATCGTGTGCCAGCTTTGCGCGAACGCCAAGGCACCCAGCAGCCAGCCAATCCAGACCAGCCATTGGGTTCGCGTCGTGCGACGGCGCCAGAGCGGGGTCATTTCAACCGCGCCCGGATCAGGCCGCTGGTATATTCCGCCACCAGCACGATCAGGATAATGGATAAAAGGATTGCCGCAGCCGTGTCGTATTCATAACGACCGAGCGCGGTGTTCAAGGTGGCGCCGATGCCGCCGGCACCGACGATGCCCAACACGGCGGATTCCCGGAAATTGATATCCAGCCGATACAGCGAGAGCCCCACCAGACGCGGCAGGATTTGCGGCTGGATGGCATAATTCACCCATTGCAACCAAGATGCGCCAGTCGAACGGATAGCCTCCAACGGCGCGGTGTCGACGGATTCAATCCGTTCGGCGATCAGCTTGGCGATGAAACCGATGCTGGCGAAGGTCAGGGTCAGCATGCCGGCGAACGGACCGAAACCGAACATCTTTACGAAGAAGATCGCAACGATCAGTTCCTGCAACGTGCGCGACGTCGCAATCAGGCTGCGACAGACCAGATAGATCGGCCGCGGCGACAGATTGCGCGCCGCGCCCAGGCCGACGGGAACCGCCAATCCGACGCCCAACACCGTGGCGGTCGCGGTCATGGCAATACTTTCCGTCAGGCCGTCGACAATCTCGTCGCCGCGCGACAGGAAATCCGGCGCCAGGAACGACGCCACGAACCGCCAGCCGCGCGGCAACCCGGCGGCGACCCGGCCCCAGGCGATATCGATCGAACCCAACGCGGACACGAGGTAGACCAGCGCGCCGATGCCAAGCGCCCAGCGGACCCAGGCGGACGCTATGAAGGCCGGTTTGCGCCAGACCGACGGGGCGGCGGCCGGCTCAGGCGTCATCGGTCGCCGCCGCCCAATCGCCGGCACCGTAGATCGCCGTCAGTGCCTCGGCCGTCAGCGCCTGGGGTGGGCCGTCGAACACCACGGCCCCTTTGCGCAAGCCGACGATGCGGTGAGCAAAGTGGCGCGCCAAAGCGACATCGTGGATGTTGACGATCGCCGCGAGGCCCCGTTCCGCACAGAGATCGACAATCAACTGCATGATCTGGCGCGACGTGCGCGGATCGAGGCTCGCCGTCGGCTCGTCCACCAACAACAAAGCCGGCGCCTGCATCACCGCTCGGGCAATCCCCACACGCTGCCGCTGGCCGCCGGACAAGGCATCGGCGCGCTTGTTCTCGAACCCCGCCAAGCCCACGCGGTCGAGAATATCGAAGGCCCGGCGCACATCCTCGGGCGGGAAGCGGCGAAACCAACTGGCCCAGAACCCAACATAGCCCAGGCGTCCGGACAGCACGTTTTCCATGACCGTCAAACGCTCGATCAGGGCGTATTCCTGGAATATCATGCCCATCCGACGGCGCGCGGCCCGCAATCCGGACGCCGACAGGCCGGCAATATCGACCCCGTCCAGCACGACGCTGCCGGAAGTCGGTTCCACCAATCGGTTGATGCAGCGGATCAACGTGCTTTTGCCCGCGCCGGAGGGGCCGATCAGGGCCACGACCTCCCCGTCCGGGACGGTCAGATCGACACCTGCCAGCGCCGGGTCGCTGCGATCGTAGCGTTTGGCGAGCCCGGTCAGTCGCAGCATACGATTACTTGCACGCGTACGAAACGTTCATCGCCGCATCGATTTTGCGCACGACATCCCATGTCTCTTTGTAGGAAATCGGCAGGAATTTCTCTTGCGGCGGGGTCGATCCCTTGTACTCGGCCGCCAAAGCGCTGCCTTCCCAGGGGAAGCTGAAGAAGGATTCCCGGACCTTCGCCGCCAGTTCCGGTTTCAGGTTGTAGACGGTGCCGTAGCCGGTGGTCGGGAAGGTCTGCGATTTGTATATCGTGCGCAGCTTGGACCGCTCCACCGCACCGCGCGCCATCATCCGGTACATCACCGCATTCGCCACCGCGCCGGCATCGTAATCCTTGTTAGCGACACCCAGCACGGTGTTGTCGTGCTTGCCGGAGAAGGCGGGTTTGTAGTCCCTCTCGGCCTCCAATCCGAATTCCGAGCGCAAGAGGGCCGAGGGGGCTTTGTAGCCAGAGTTGGAGTTGGGGTCGGTGAACGCGAAGGTTTTGCCCTTCAAATCCGCCACCGTTTTGACCGGGCTGTCGCTCGGCACCACAATTTCCATTTCGTATCCGAACGCGTTGTCCTTCGACGCCATCATGGCGAAGGGCACGAAGCCGGCGCAGTTCACGGCGATCGGGTTGCTGCCGGTGTTGAAACCGGCGACATGCAGGCGGCCGGCGCGCATCGCCTCGATCTGGGCGGCATTGGACTGCACGGCGAAGAATTGCACCTTTTTGCCGGTGACTTTCTGCATATGTTGCAGAAACCCGTCCCACACTTTGCGGTAGACTTCGGGGTCCTCGACCGGGGTGTAGGCGAAAACAAGCGTCGCGGGATCGAGGAATTTTGCCGGATCCGTCGGCGCATCCGCGACCATATCGCCGTCCCGATCACAATACCGCACATCCAACTGGCCATGCGGGCAGTCTTCGGCATGGGCGGCGATGCTCAGGGAGCAGAAAACGGCCGCTGTCAGCAGCAATCGCATAAAACGCATGCCCATCTCCTCAATGCCCGCCGGTTCTGGGCGGGGGCGTGAACGCCGCCGGTGTTTTTGCCCGAACCGCCGCTTCGCCGCCATAGAGCGCAATCGTCGCCGCCTGATCCGCCTTGGCCGCACGATCGGCGGCTTCGGGATCGACCAGAAGGCGCAGCCGAACCTCCAATCCCGCGCGGAGATCGGCCGCGCTGTTGGCGGTGCCGAGGTCGTGCAGTTCCTCGGGGTCGGCTTCCAGATCGAAAAGCTGCGGCGGCGCCCCGACATAGTGCACATATTTATGCCGCAGCGTGCGCAGCATGTAGAACGCGTCGGGACCGTAGGTGTGGAATTCGGACAAAGCCGCCCGATCCTCCGCCGGGGCGTTCGCCAGACGCAGCAGCGAACGGCCGGGCAGGTCCGCATCGTGCACGCCCACCGCATCTAGGATGGTGGCCGACACGTCGCACAAGGTCACCGGGGTGCGGCAGATCGCGCCGACCGGCACATCGGCACCGGCCAGCAACAGCGGAATGCCGGCGCTTTCCTCATACATCGTGGCCTTGCCCCAAAGCCCTCGGCTGCCAAGATTGTCGCCATGGTCGGAGGTATAGATCACCCGCGTGGTGTCGCGGAGCCCGGCGGCATCGACCGCCGCGACGATTTTCCCCACCTGCTCGTCCAGAAACGACACCAGACCGAAATAGCCGGACAGCGCGCGATTCAGATCGTCGTCGCCGCCGAAAGGTGCGTCGTAGTGCGATTTGCGGCGGTACATCGCGACATACGGATGCATCGGCCGCGTGTCGGGGTCGTACAACTTGGGGCGCGGCAGGTCTTTGCCGCGGTAACGGTAAAAATGCTCCGGCGGGGCGGTCAGCGGAAAATGCGGGGACACCATGGACACGAACAGCACCCAGGGCTTGTCGTGGCGTTTGGCGCCCGTTTCCCGCAACCAGACCTGGGCATCGGCGGCGATCTGCCGATCGTAAAGCGTGTAGTCGCTCTCCCCGGGTTTGGCATTGCGCAGCAGGGACGCGCCGGACATCCGCACATCGTCGGGATCGCGGATCAGATGGGTGACATCCCCGACGCCGTCGGCGATATGCATCGCGAGGCGGGATTCGGTGAAACCGTAATCGTCCCCATCGTGGCCCTTGTAGTGCAGCTTGCCGATGGAAACTGCGGTATGGCCGCGATCGCGCAACATATGCGCCCATCCCGGCGGCACACCCCCATACGCGATCGCATTGTCCCAGGCACGGTGCACATGCACGGGCTGGCCGGTGATGAAACTGGCACGCGCAGGCACGCATATCGGCGACGGGGTGTAGGCGGCGGCGAACCGCGTCCCGGCTGCCGCCACCCGATCCAGATGGGGGGTCGAGATAATAGTGTGCCCGGCATAGCCGGCGACCTTGGGATTGTGCTCGTCGGACATGACGACGATCAGGTTCTTGGCTGACGGCATGACAGGCCCCCCGAAGCCGATCAGTGACCGATCAGCTTGAGCGTCCGCACATAGGCGATCAGGGCGACCATGTCATCGTCCCGCACCGTTCGGTACCAGTCGAATGCCATCGGCGGCACCAGTCGGCGCCCATCCGGCCGCACCCCGGTCGTCATCGCCTGCCTCACCTGCGCGTCGGTCCACTTCACGATGCCCTGCGGATTGCCGGGCGTGAGGTTCGCCGACAGCACGGTCCCGCCGGCCAGCGCCGAACCGATCCATCATAAGGCGACCTTTATCGTCCGGGGTATGGCATTCCATGCAATGGCCGATCTCGGCGAGGTAGCGACCGTTCGCCAACCGATCGGTCGGGCGCACATCCGCGACAGCCCGACCGGCGGTCCATAAGCGGGCAGCAGCGGTTACGACCCAAGCCGCGATACCGGCCCAAAATACCGCCCTCACGCCCCCTCCATCCGCTGGTTACAAACAACCGTAACGGAGCGGCGAGGGACTGGCCAAGCGGCGCGATCGTCAGACCGGCATCATCCGAATGCAATCGCCGCGACGGCCGGCGTGGTAGAGGAATTCGACCAGTTTGCCGATTTCCGGCAGTTCGTGGGACACCGTCACGGCATCGAGGTTCCACAATTCGGCCACCGCATCGACTGCGCCGGCAATGCCGGGTTCGTTACCGACCAGCATCATGATCGGCAAAGCGGGATCGTGGTCCGCCACCTGCATCATGACATGGCAGCCATCCTGGCCGCGCCCGTCGAGTTCGGCCACAACGGCCATCGGGCGATGCCGTTCCAGAAACAACGCGACGTCCATATCGGTCGAGATGAGTTCGATACCGAATCCGAGGAATTCGCAAATATTGTCGAGCACAGATGCAATTTCTGGGTTATCGCTCACCACCACGACGGTCGCCTGACACGCGACGGAGATCATCGACGCGGCTTCGATCGGCGCCAAGGCATCGGGGAAAAACAGCGTATTCAGATGGGTCATTTGCGCCTCTCGGGTTCGGAGCAATCGCTCTTGAATGACGAGATTGTGAGCCGATCCGGCAGCGCGCAGAACCCCAGCTAGCGTGAATAAGCGAGCGTCTGGCGGAAGTACATCGTGAATTATCGTTAAATGGCGATTTGCCCCGTATGCGGGGTGTTGCCCGAATCGGCGCATCCGGTGTTGCTCGGGGGCGCATCCGCCTTCAATCGACCGGCCAACCGCAAACCCGCCTCGGTTTGACCTGGGGGCGACGCGGGGCGACACTCATACCAGCGCGTATGGGCATGGCAAGGCGCCATCGCCAGCCCACCAACCAACAGCAGGATGAATCACCTCATGTCCGATCGGTACGACATCGTCATTCGCGGCGGCACCATCATGGATGGCAACGGCGGCACCCCCTATATCGGCGATGTCGCTGTCAAGGACGGCAAGATCGCTGCGGTCGGTGCCGTTCCGGGTCGCGGGGCGGAGGAAATCGACGCCGCCGGTCTGGCGGTCACCCCGGGTTTCGTCGATCTCCACACCCATTACGACGGTCAGGCGGTGTGGGACTCCCGCCTCGCGCCGTCGTCCTGGCACGGGGTCACCACCGTCGTCATGGGCAATTGCGGCGTGGGTTTCGCCCCGGTGAAACCCGACACGCAGGATGCGGTGATTGCGCTGATGGAGGGGGTGGAGGATCTGCCCGGCCCGTCGATCAGCGAAGGCCTCGATTTCTCCTGGGAGAGTTTCGGCGAATATTTAACCGCGCTGGAACGGCGCAAGCACGACATCGATTTCTGCGCCCTTCTGCCGCACGCCCCGCTGCGGGTCTACGTGATGGGCGACCGAGCAATGCAACTGGAAGATGCCAATCAGGAAGATATCGCGCGGATGCGCACCCTGACAGCCGAGGCCGTGCGCGCCGGCGCCTGGGGGTTTTCGACCTCTCGCACGATCGCCCACAAAACCCTGGCCGGCGACAACACGCCGACCTTGCGCGCCCATGAAAACGAGCTGATGGGCATTGCCATGGGCCTCAAGGATGCGGGCTGGGGCATGATCGAGATGACGTCGGACTGGAACACGCCGGACCCGGCGACCGAATTCGCCATGGTGCGACGGATCATGGATGCGTCCGGCCGGCCGTTGGTGTTTTCGCTCACCCAGCGCCACGACCGCACCGAGGCATGGAAGGAACTGCTGTCGTTGTCCGAACAGGCTGCCGCCGACGGCTTGCCAATCCGCTGCGTCGCGCCGCCGCGCCCGATCGGGGCGTTGCTCGGCCTGTCCGGCTCCCAAAACCCCTTCGGCGGCACCCGCACCTATCGTTCGATCGCGCATCTGCCGGTCGCGGAACGAGTGCAGGCCATGCGCGACCCCGCCGTGCGGGCGCAAATCCTCGCCGACGATCCCTTGGAATTCAACACCTGGTCGCTGTTCGTCCGCGTCGGTTACGAGCGGATGTTCGCCTTCACCAACCCGCTGAACTACACCCCGGCGAAGGAAGACTCGATTGCCGCCATTGCCGCGCGCAAGGGCGTCACGCCGCAGGAAATCGCCTACGACATGCTGATCGACGACGACGGCTTGGGCTTCATCTTCGCCTGCATCGTGAACTACGCGAACTACGACCTGGAAGCGGTCAGGACGATGTACAGCAAGGAGCATGTGATCCCCGGCCTGTCGGACGGGGGCGCGCATGTCGCGTTCATCTCCGATGCGTCGTTCCCGACCTTCTTGTTCAGCTACTGGGGCCGCGACGTGCCGGAAGGGCGCCTGCCGCTGCACGATCTCGTGCGCCGGCAGACCAAAGTCCCCGCCACATTCGCCGGCCTGACCGATCGCGGCGTGCTGGCACCCGGCATGAAGGCCGATATCAACGTGATCGACTTCGCCAACCTCGCGCTGGAGCGGCCGGAGATGACGGTCGACCTGCCGGCCGGCGGGCGGCGTCTGATGCAGAAGGCGCGCGGTTACGTGGCGACGGTGAAAGCTGGGCAAGTCACCTACCGCAACGGGGAAGCCACCGGCGCGCTGCCGGGCGGGCTGGTGCGGCGGGAACGGATGGGCGCCTGATCCGGCAGCATCCCCTCCGCAATCGATCGCGCGCCGCACCCGACCGGGCGGCGCGCGCTTTGCCGTCCTGGCATTGGACATACCGAGCGGCGGCATGAACCCTGGCGATCGAGCCGACAAGCCAACCGCAGCCAATCCAAGCCGCAGTGCCCTGGTTGGTTCGGTTATCCTCGCCTGGATGTGCGGGTTGGGCGTTGCCGGCGGTATCGCGGTCTACTTCGATTCGCTGGACGCTGGGTTAGAATGGGTCACGGTGTTGGCGGCGTTTTCCAGCCCCATGCTGACGATCGGTTGCGCCGTCTGTTGGTTTGCACCTGCCAGGATCGCCGCCCGCCCGGTGACCTGGAGCGTAGCGGCCGTCGCGGGATGCTGGGTCCTGTCGATCCCGCTATTGGGCACGGCGGCGGTGTTTTCGCTCACGGTTTCCGTTCCGGCCGCCGCCGTGTTTCTTGCCTGCGACCGGGTGCGAAAGTATCGGCGATCGGCCGTCGCATGAAGGCCGGCCGAGCATAACTACCCGGCCCGGCGCAGCTTCTCCCGCTTCGGCTTCGCGACCCTGCCCTGCCCCGGCGCCGCACTGCCTTTCGCCCGATCCAGGACGAACGCCGCGTAGTCGTCCATGTCGCCGTCGTACGGCACGATCGTGCCGTCGGCCGCCAGCCACAACCGGTCTGCCACCAATTCCATCAACGAACGATCGTGCGTAATCAGCACGACCGCGCCCTGGTAATCGTTCAACGCATCCAGCAGCGCGCGCCGGCTGTCGATGTCCAGATGGTTGGTCGGTTCGTCGAGGATCAGCAGATGCGGCGCCTCCATCGCGACCAAATTCAGCAGCAGACGTGCGCGCTCGCCGCCGGACAGGTTTTCGACGGTGGTCGATTGCTTGTCGAACCCGATGCCCCAACCCGCGAGGCGGGATCGGTAAGACGTTTCGTTATCTTCCGGCCGAGCATCGCGCAGGATGTCCAGCGGGGTATCGCGGGGATCCATGGCTTCGATTTGATGCTGATGGAACCAACCGACTTTGATGCGCTTTTCCCGTGTCATCAGGCCAGATTGCAAACCCAGCGCGCCGGCCGCCATCTTGGCGAAGGTGGATTTGCCCGCGCCATTGACCCCCAGCAGGCCGATGCGATCGTCGAGGTCCAGGCGCAGGTTCAAACCTTTCAACACCGGTTCGTCGCCGTACCCGACCGAGGCATGTTCCAACCGCATCAGCGGCGGTGCCAGCGGTCGTTGCGGCGAGGGCAGAACGAAGGGCGCCACCCTTTCCTCCACAATCGCCGAAACCGGCTCCAGCTTCGCCAGTCGTTTCATCCGCGATTGCGCCTGTGCGGCCTTCGACGCCTTGGCTTTGAAACGATCCACGAAACTCTGCAAATGCGCCCGTTCGGCATCCTGTTTTACTCGGAATGCCGCCTGCAAACGGGCTTTTTCCGCCCTGCGGCGTTCGAACGCATCGTAGCCGCCGGTATAATAATCCAGCTTGCCTTCGCGAATATGCAGGATCGAATCGACCGAATTATTCAGCAATTCCCGATCGTGGCTGATCACCAGCGCCGCCTTGGGGAATTTGCGCAGCCGAGCTTCGAGCCACAACGCGCCTTCGAGGTCGAGGTAGTTGGTCGGTTCGTCCAACAGCAGCAGATCGGGTTCCGCGAACAACGCCGCCGCCAAGGCCACCCGCATCCGCCACCCGCCCGAAAACTCCGCCATCGCTCGGCTTAAATCCGCAGTGGAAAACCCGAGACCGGCGAGGATTTCGCTGGCCCGCGCCGGCGCCCGATCGGCATCGATCTCCACAAGACGTGTATAAATGTCGCCCATCCGCTCGGGATCGGCACTATCGAGTTCCCGCATCAGGCGATGCCGTTCGACGTCGGCTTCGAGAATGGTGTCGAGCAGGCCGACCGGGGTCGCCGGATGCTCCTGCGCCACCGCCGCGACGCGCATGCCTTTCGGCCAGGAAATTTCGCCGCCGTCGGGCGCCAGCTCCCCCAGGATCAGCTTGAACAGCGTGGATTTGCCAACGCCGTTGCGACCGACGAGACCGGCTTTGGCGGTCGGCGGCAGATTGAGACTGGCATTGTCGAAGAAGCGCCGGCCCCAGGCGTTGAACACAAGGTTTTCGATTTGCAGCATGCCGGGGCTGTAACCCATGCTGCACTGCAACGCGAGAGAAGATTGGGCGACAGCCGGGCAATCGGTGCAGCGCCAGCGGTTCGGTTCAGAAATGCACGGCGCAGAGCAACGAAATCGCGACCATGGTGGCTTCGTCGTATGGTTCCTCGTTGCCATCGATGGACACTGGCGCGGCATAGCCCGCGGCCAGGGCGGACAAGGCCACCGCCGCCAATGCTGTGCGCCCGGCCTGCATGGCGCGGCGCACGGCGATTGCGAAGGGTGGGCGTGCTATGTCGATGGTTTCAGCGATCATGGCGGCATTCCTTCGTCGATCGATAGCGGGATTTACTGTTTGGGATGCAGCACGATGCGACATCGCGCGGGCGCGATGCCGGGCGATGCTATGGCGGGTGCAATGGCGAACATGTTTTCGGGTCCTCGGTTCGGGCGTTGACGCCCTGCCTGGCCAACGCGGGTGTATAGATATATTTTCTCCGCATACGCAATATACGGCCGTTATAAGGATTATTATTCCACACTATTCATATTTCTGACCGATTCAAAGGCGTCCGCCGAAAATGCACGAGAGGTCCATCGCCAATCCCGCCGCCGAACCCTGGACGCCATCGACGATCCGCGCGATCAATGCGGCAATCCGAACCACCAGGGAGCAACGCCCATGCGCAGCGCCGTCATCGTGTCCACCGCCCGTACACCCATCGGCCGCGCCTATCGCGGGGCGTTCAACGACACCCAGGCCCAAGCATTGGCCGGCCACGCCATCGCCGAAGCGGTGAAACGCGCCGGCATCGACCCGGCCGAGGTGGACGACGTCATCCTCGGCGCCGCGTTGCAACAAGGCTCCACCGGGTCGAACATCGCTCGGCAAGCCGCGCTGCGGGCCGGATTGCCGCAGAGCGTGGCGGGCATGTCGCTGGATCGGCAATGCGCGTCCGGCATGATGGCCATCGCCACCGCCGCCAAACAAATCCTGCACGACGACATGGCCATTACGATCGGCGGCGGGGTCGAATCGATCTCTCTGGTGCAGACCAACGACATTCGCCGCGATCGCGCGCAGGACCCAGCGCTGCTGGAAAATGTCCCGGGCTTGTACATGTCGATGCTGGAAACGGCGGAAATCGTGTCCGACCGCTACGGCGTGTCGCGGGATGCACAGGACGAATACGCGCTGCGCTCGCAACAGCGCACCGCCGCAGCCCAGCAGGCCGGGCGGTTCGACGACGAAATCGCGCCGATGGCCTCCACCATGCTGGTGACGGATCGCGCGACCGGGGAAGTCAGCCGGAAAAACATCGTGCTCGCCAAGGACGAGGGCAATCGCGCCGACACCAACCTGGAAGGTCTGTCGTCGCTGAAGCCGGTGTTCGCCAACGGCATGGTGGTGCAACAGGGCCGGTTCATCACCGCTGGCAACGCCTCCCAGTTGTCCGACGGCGCGTCGGCTGCGGTGCTGATGGAAGCGACCGAGGCATCGCGGCGCGGCCTGCAACCGTTGGGCATTTATCGGGGCATGGCGGTGGCCGGCTGCGACGCCGACGAAATGGGCATCGGGCCGGTGTTCGCCGTGCCCAAGCTGCTGGCGAAGCACGGTCTGAAGGTGGACGACATCGATTTGTGGGAGCTGAACGAGGCCTTCGCCTGTCAGGTGCTGTATTGCCGCGATCGTCTGGGCATCGATCCGGACAAGCTGAACGTGGATGGCGGCGCGATCTCGATCGGCCACCCCTACGGCATGTCCGGCGCCCGCATGGTCGGGCACGCTTTGATCGAGGGCAAACGCCGGGGCGGCAAGCTGGTCGTCGTCACCATGTGCGTCGGCGGCGGCATGGGTGCGGCCGGATTGTTCGAGGTCGCCTGACCATGCCGGTCGATCCGCAAATCCAGGTGCTGCTGGACGCACGCGCGAAGCTGCCGGCGACCCATACGCTGCCGGTGGCGGAGGCGCGCAAGCAGATGGCGGCCCGAGCGATTCCGGGCTTGCGAATTCCGGACGTCGCCTCGGTCGTCAATCGCGACATGCAGGGACCCGGCGGGTCGTTGCCTCTGCGCATCTACACGCCTGCGGGCGATGGTCCCTTCCCGATCCTGGTGTTCTTCCACGGCAGCGGCTTCGTTGTCTGCGACCTCGATACCCACGATCCGATGTGCCGCAATCTCTGCGCCGGCACCGGCTGCGTGGTGGTTTCGGTCGATTATCGTCTGGCACCGGAGCATAAATTTCCCGCCGCACCGGACGACTGTCTGGCAGCGACACGATGGGCGGTGGCCAATGCCGGGGCCTTGCGCGGGGACACATCCCGCGTGCTGGTCGCCGGCGACAGTGCCGGCGGCAACCTCGCGGCGGTGACGGCATTGCGCTGCCGGGACGAAGGCGGACCCGCGCTGGCCGGGCAGTTGCTGATTTACCCCGTCACCGACTACCACACACCCGGCACGCCCTCATACGTAGAAAACGCCGAGGGCTACGGCCTGGGTCGCGCCGGCATGGAATGGTTCTGGGACCATTATTTGGCGGATGCCGAGCAGGCGAAGCATCCGCACGCGGCGCCGTTGCGTGCGGACAATTTCGCCGGCCTGCCGCCGGCTTACATCGCCACGGCGGAATACGATCCACTCCGCGACGAGGGCGAATATTACGGCAAAGCCCTCCAGAGCGCCGGAGTCTCGGTGCAGATCGTGCGCTGGGACGGGGTCAATCACGGGTTTTTCTTCTTCGTCGGCATTGTCGACAAATCGGGCGCGGCGATGGATGCAGCCTGCGCCTGGGTCAACGAAACCATCCGGGTTTAAGGGAACGTCGCCATGACCATTTCGATGAAACGACGCGGCTTTGTCGCGCTGGCCGGTGTGTCTGCGCTGGCCTCCCCCGCGATCGCCCAACGGGCCCGCGCACTGCGCTTCGGCAGCCCGATGCCGACCAGCAGCAGCTACCACAAGGCGATGGAAATCTTCGCCGAGGAGATGGGCAAACTCTCCGGCGGCAAGCTCAAAATCGAGCTCTACCCCAACGCGCAGCTCGGCGGTCTCAAAGACATGCTGACCTCGGTGCAGTTGGGCACCCAGTCAATGCTGATCACGGTGCCCGCGTGGTATTCGAGCTTCGTCAAACAGATGGACGTCTTCACCCTGCCGTTCATCACGTCGTCCCCCGAGCGCCTGCGGACCGCGCTGGAAGGCCCATTCGGCAAGAAGATGGAGGGCTACGCGCGGGATTCCGGTTTCCAGATCGTCGGCTATTGGCTGACCGGTCCCCGGCACATGCTGAACAACCTGCACCCGGTGAAAACCGCCGCCGACATGAACGGGTTGAAGATGCGCATCATTTCCAGCCAGGTGTACATGGCGGCATTCCGCGCCATGAACGCCAATCCGGCGGCGCTGGATTACGCCGAACTCTATCTGGCATTGCAACAAAAGACCGTGGACGGCATGGACCTGGGCCTGCCGGACGTATTGAGCGGGAAATATTACGAGGTCGTGAAATACGCCACCCTGACCAGCCATGTGATCGATTTCTTCGCCGCCTCGATGAACAAGGCGCTGTACGACGGCATGAGCGCCGAGGAAAAAACCATGATCGCGCAGGCCATGAAAACTGCGACCGATTGGCAGTGGACGCAACAAAACGCCGATATCGCCGCTGCCGAGGACAAGCTGAAAAACCAGATCGAAATCATCCACCTCGCCCCCGCCGAACGCGAGGAATTCGCCAAGCTTGGCCGGTCCGTTTACCCGCAGTTCGAAGCCAGCATCGGCAAGGATCTGATCGCCGAGGCAACTAAAGCACTCGGCGCCGGCTGAACCCATGCGTGCGCTAAGGGCGGTCGCGCTGGCGAACGAAACGCTTGTCGTCGTGGCAATCGTTATCGATCTGTTCGTTACTTTCGCCAACTCGATCGCCCGCTACGCGTTCAACAGCGGGATCCATTGGGCGGAAGACGCCTCGATGGTGACGATATCGATCATAACCTTCCTCGGATCGGCGGCGTATTTCCGCCGAGCAGAGGGGATGGCGTATTCGGCGCTGTTGGATTTGACGACGGGGCTGCGGCACGACGCGCTGAAATCCAGCGGGTTGTGGATCGTGCTGGGCGTGTGCGCGTTGTCGCTGTACGCGTTCCCGCCGTTTTTCGCCGGGCAGATGACGCAAACCATGGCGGTGCTGAATGTCAGCCGCGGCGTCGTGTCCGGCTGGATCGGCATCGGCCTGCTGTTAATGACCGTCTTCGCGCTGGAGAAATTGGCCGCCCTGCGGCTGGCCGGCGTGGCGATCGGCTTCGCCGGGGTCGCAACGGTCGTCGGGCTGTTGATGGTTTTTCGGCATTTCTTCGATTCCGGCGCGATCGAAACCGATCCGTTGATCCCGATCGCCATTGCAATGTTCGCCGCCTTCCTGACCGGTGCGCCGATCGCGATCATCCTGGCGCTCGGCGGGGCGTTCTATTTCATCGTCACCGGCGACGCGCCGTTGGTGGCCATCCCCGCCGCCTACCAGTCGGGCATCGGCAGTTTCGTGCTGCTGGCCGTCCCCTTCTTCATGCTGGCCGGCGCGTTGATGGAGGTCAGCGGCCTCGCCGGGCGGATGATCGACATGGTGCAACACTGGGTCGGTCACTGGGCCGGCGGTCTGCTGCAAGCGCAGGTCGTGGCGATGTATATTTTCTCCGGCATCAGCGGATCGAAGGCCGCCGACATCGCAACGGTCGGCAGCGTGATGAAGGGGCCTTTGCGCCAGCGTGGCTACCCGCCCACGGAATCGGTCGCCGTTCTGGCCGCCGCCGCCGCCATGGGGGAGGTCATTCCCCCGTCGCTGGCCCTGCTGATCCTAGGGTCGATCACCAATCTGTCGGTTGGATCGCTGTTCCTCGCGGGGTTGGTGCCGGCCGCGCTGCTGGCGATCGCGATGTCGGTGGCGATCGTGCTGCGCAGCCGCAACGGCCGCCTGCCGCGCGGGCCGCGCTTCGATCTCGGCCGCGCCGTCGGCAGTATTCCGGGGTCCTTTCCCGCGCTGCTGATGCCGGTGATCGTGGTCGGGTGCATTGTCGGGGGCGTTGCGTCCCCCACGGAATCGTCGTCGTTCGCAACGATTTACGGCCTGCTGGTCGCCGGCGTCGTCTACCGATCGATGCGCCTGGGTGTGCTGTGGACGGCCCTGCGCGACGCCGCGCTGACCGGCGGGATGGTCCTGTTCATGGTGGCCGCGTCGAATGTCCTGTCGCAGGCGATCGTGATCGACGGCCTCGGCCGCACCCTGGCGCGATCGTTCGGGTCGCTGCAAAGCCCGATGGCCTTCCTGTTCCTGAGCATGGCGGCCATGGTGGTGATCGGCTTCGTGCTGGAAGGCTTCCCCGCGATCCTGATCTCCGCCCCGATCCTGCTGCCGGTGGCGGAGAAGATGGGCATCGACCCGTTGCAATATGGCATTATTCTGACGATGGCAGTCGGTATCGGCGTGTTCATGCCGCCGGTCGGCATTGGCTATTACGTGGCCTGCGCGATCGGGGACGCACCGCCGAATGCGACGATGCGCCCCAGCATGGTTTACAACGTGTCGCTGGTGCTGGGTCTGATGGTGGTGATCCTGTTCCCCGCAATCACGCTGTTCGTGCCGCATTATTTCGATTTTCATTAGAGCGCGATGACCGGAGGTGGAATCACCGGAGATCTGAATCGCGCGATCGAACTAGATGCTAGGCTGCATTCGGCGCTACCCGACGAAGGCGCCCCCGTTCACATCCAGGATCGCGCCGGACATATAGCTGGCCCCGGCGGAGCACAGGAACGCGATCGGCCACGCCAGTTCCTCGGCGCTGCCCATCCGTCCCAGGGGCAATGTCGGACCCATGTTGGAATTCCGGGTCATCGCCGTCTGCACCGGCCCCGGCGCCACGGCGTTGACCATCACGCCGCGCCCCACCGCATTGCGCGACATCCATTTCACCAGCGCATGCACCGCCCCTTTGGATGCGGAATAATCCGGTGGCGTACTGAGCGAGGTCCCGCCGGTCTTCCCCGCCACCGACCCCACCAACACAATATGCCCCCCGCCATGCGCCGCCATGTGTTCGGTTGCCGCATGGGCAATCTCCAGCGGTACCCGCACATTGACGTCCATCATGCGGTGAAAACGGTCGTACCAGCCGGCGTCCTCGTGCCAGGGGCGACCCATCAAAATACCGGCGCAATGCGCCATGGCATGAAGGCGATCGCCGGCAAACAGGCTCGCCATGAAAGCCTGGTCGGTCAGGTCGCCCTGCGCCACCGAGCAGACGGCACCGCGCGCTTGCACCTCATCGCGGGTGGCGTCCAGGGCGGCGAGATCGCACAACACCAACGCGGCGCCGAGGTCTGCGAGCACCATGGCGGTGGCCCTGCCAATGCCGCTCGCGGCGCCGGTCACCAGGACGCGCTTGCCGTCCATCGAGATGCCTGGGGGAATGGGACGCGTGGGCATGGTTGTATCCTCCGATATAGCGGCAGTCTGCCAGCAAAGATCGGGGGACGCCAACGCGCGCCTGCCCTTGCAACATGCGCTGGATATGCGCGGCGTTTGCAACACCGTTCGACCCGGGGCGCCGACAGCACAACATCTTGTCACTGTTCCGAAAGTCGGTCATTTGTTGGCGATGGCGGTGCAGGGCCTCGTATTGTTCGGGAATACGTTGAATGGGAAGGCTACAAGGAACTTGGTGGCCGTTTCGCCATCGGGCGGCGACACGGCAGCGCAACGATCGCATGACCGGGCGGGGCGTCCGAGCGGCGATGGTCGCATGGGTTTTGTTCGGTGGAGGGAATGTTCAGGCGGGCGGACCGGTGTTTTCCGACGGCGGTCCGGATGCCGTCGCATACGGTTCGCTGGCAGGATATCCAATCGGGGGGCGCATAGCGCCGCCGCTGCCGCAGCACAATCTGGTCGGCGCTTACAGCCATTGGGACGATAAATATCCGCATCGGATTGTCGCCCGCGCGCCAGTTGCTGCAACCTTGCACCGCGCGCCTGTAGAACTGGCACTGACATATCGGTTTCAGGGCGCGACACACGATCTCGCGGATTATCTGTCGCGCCACCCGGCCACGGGCCTCGCGATCGCACAAAACGATACGATCTTGGTCGAACATTACCAATACGCGCGCACCGACCGAGACAAAATGCTGTCGCAATCGATGGCGAAAACAATCGTTTCGATGTTGGTCGGTATCGCCATACGCGAAGGCGCGATCTCTTCGATCGACCGAACCGCCGCCGATTACGTCCCCGCGCTCGCCGGCACCGAATACGGCAAAACCTCGTTGCGCGCGCTGCTGCACATGGCATCGGGGGTGGCATACCACGAGGTTTACGACACGCCCGGCAGCGATAATGCGCGCTTCTCGGCGATGTTGTTCGGCCCGACCAGTCCGGGCGCTGCCAAAGCCGTTGCCACTTTCGACACGCGCAGCGCACCGCCGGATACACGGTTCAATTACGCCGGTATCGAAACGGAGGTACTGGGCCTCGTGCTCACTGCGGCAACGAAAACAACCTTGTCGGATTATCTGACAAGTCGCGTCTGGCAGCCAATGGGGGCGGAGGCCGATGCCTCCTGGACGATCGATACCAAGGGTCAGGAAACCGCCTTTTGCTGCATCGGCGCAGTGCTGCGCGACTGGACCCGCATCGGCTTGCTGCTGGCGCACGACGGCGCCTGGAACGGGCGTCAGATCGTTCCGCAGCAATGGGTTATGGATATGACGACGCCGGAGGCCGATTTTCTCCGACCGCGCACGATGACAAAGTTCTACGGCTACGGTTACCAGACCTGGATTCTACCCGGTCCACGGCGCCAATTCGTGCTGCTCGGCGTTCACGGTCAGGCGATCTTCGTCGATCCTGCCGCGCATCTGGTGTTGGTCCATACGGCGGTGCGCCTGAAAGCCTCCGGCGACCCGGCTGCTGCCGAATTGGTCGCACTTTGGCAGGGGTTGGTGCAGCAGATCGTTCGGTAAATTATCGTTACGACTGCTTTTTCTTGTCCTCGGCGCGCTTCAATTCCGCGAGCAAGGCCGGCACACCGACAGCCATGGTATGCACACCGAGGACCGAAGTCAGGGCCAGAACTTTATCCCAGGTTTCCGACCAGTAGCCGCGCGCAGCGATGGATTCGGCCTGCAACCGCTTTTGGTCCGCTGTCGGTTCGCCGGTCGGCATTTCGTCGCTGCGTCCGGTCGCGCGCATCGCATCCAACAGGGCCGGAACGCCCATCGGCACGGTGTGCACGCCGCAGACCGGCTTCGAACATATGCGTCGTGGACGAATCGATCGCGATATAAAGCAGTTCCTTCACCTTGGGCGACAGAACGCTGGTCGGTTTCCACGGCACGGAGGACAATGCGACGTAGGCGGCGAAATATTCCGGCGCCATATCCAGCAACGGATCCCAACCCCAGCTCCAATAACCGCGAGCGTCGATGAAATCCTGCTTGATGCGGGCTTTATCGACAGTCACGACGCCAGCGCAGCCGCGATGGCTTTGGCGATCGCGGGGCCATCGGGTTCGTCCTGGGATCCGAATGTTCCGGCGATGCGGCCATCGCGTCCGATCAGCACCTTGTTGAAATTCCACGATGGCTCCCACCCGCGCACCTGTCGGACCCAGGCATAGAATGGGGCGGCGGTCGGACCTTTCACATGCGAAACGCCGGCCAACGGGAAATCGATGCCGAAACGGGTTTCGCAGAATGTTTTCACGGTCGCGTCTTCGGCCGATTCCTGGTTGAAATCCTGGCTGGGGACGCCGACGACGGTCAGGCCCTCGGCCTGGCGCGCGCTGTGCAATTTCTCCAGCGCGTCGTATTGATAGGTGTAGCCGCAGAAACTCGCGGTGTTGGTCACCAGCAGCACGCGCCCGCGCAGTGCGGCGAATTCCAGGCGGCCGCCTTCGATCGCCGGGAAACCGAAAGTCCAGGCCAATGTCTCATCGGCCATGGCCGAACCCCCGCATAAAGTCAGCCATAACGCTCCTCCAACCAAGGATCGGCGTTGTTGTGATAGCCCCGGGTTTCCCAGAAACCCGGGCGATCGCTTATGACGAATTGGATGCGGTTCAACCATTTCGCGGACTTCCACAAATAGAGCCGAGGCACCAGCATACGCACCGGCCCGCCATGCACCCGGCCAATCGGCTTTCCGTTCCATTCATGCACCAGATACACATCGTCCTGCGCGAACTGGTCCAGGCGGATATTGGTGGTGTAGCCGTCGAACGAATGGAACACGACGTGCTGTACTTCGATCCGGGGTTGCACCATATCGAGAATGGTACGGGCCGATACACCCCTCCAACGATTGTCGTAATTCGACCATTGGGTGACGCAATGCATGTCGGAGACACTCTCCTGCATCGACAGCGCCATGAATCCGTCGAGATCGAGGCTAAGCCGATTTTCGACCGCGCCATCCAGATCCAGGCGGAATTTCTGCGGTGTCACATCGGGTTGAATGCCAAGGTCGAGCACCGGCCAATCCTTGACCAGCCGCTGCCCCGGCGGCAGGCGATCGCGGTCCGGATCGCCCGTGGTTCCGGTCAGCAGCCGCCCATCGCGCGCCCAGCGTTGTTTGGTCTCGATCAGCTTGTCTTTGATCGCCCCTTCCGGAGCGACATCGCCTTCCGCCATGGCACCATCCCGTTACTGTCGCCGCGAACTCATCAACCGCGCTTTGTCCCGTGCCCAATCGCGCGCGGCGACGGCATGGCGCTTATCCGATTTCTTCCGCCCCTCGCCCACGCCCAGCAACACTTTTGCTCGGCCTTCGTCGTTGAAATGGATGTCGAGCGGCACGACCGAATTCCCTTGCCGAGCGATCTGACCCAGCAGGCTGTCGATCTGCTTCTTCTTGAGCAACAATTTACGCGGGGCGCGCGGTTCGAAGCGGGACAGCACCCCGCCCTGGTATTCGGGGATATAGACATTGAACAGGAACATTTCGCCGTCGCGCTCGCCGGCCCAGGCTTCGGTCAATGTCGCGCGTCCCAGCCGGAGGGATTTGACCTCCGGCCCTTTCAGCACGATGCCTGCTTCGACGGTTTCTTTGATCGTGTAGTCGTAGCGCGCCTTGCGGTTCTGCGCGGCCATACCGTGCGAGATCAGGCCTTTCTTCGATTTGGTTTCAGCCATGGATCCTCAGTTCAGCAGCCCGACCGAGGTCATGGCGGCGCGCACGCGATCCCGGGTGGCCTCGCTGGGCGGGGCCAGCGGCAGGCGGCAGCGGTTGGCGGACTTGCCCAGCAGCGACGCGGCGTATTTTACCGGGCCGGGGCTGGTTTCGCAGAACAGCGAGTCGTGCAGCGGCGTCAGCCGATCCTGGATCGCCATCGCATCTTTCACCCGACCGTCGGCCCAGGCGGCATGCATGTCGGAACACAGGCGCGGGGCAATGTTGGCGGTGACGCTGATGCAACCGTGTCCGCCGGCAGCGAGGAAGCTGATTGCAGTCTGATCTTCGCCCGACATCTGGCAGAAATCGTTGCCCATCGCGATCCGCTGGAGGATCGGGCGTTGCAGGTCGGCCGTCGAATCCTTCACGCCGACGATGTTCTTGTGCTTCGCGAGCCGCGCCATTGTCTCCACGCTCATGTTCACGACGCTGCGGCCGGGAATATTGTAGATGATAATGGGCAGATCGACCGCATCGGCGATCGCCGAATAGTGCAGGAACATGCCTTCCTGCGTCGGCTTATTATAATAGGGCGTCACGATCAGCGCGGCGTCGGCGCCGGCTTCCTTGGCGTGGCGGGTCAGGTCGATCGCTTCCTCGGTCGAGTTCGAACCCGCGCCGGCGATCACCGGGATGCGACCCTTGGCCACTTCGATCGCGATTTCGACGACGCGCTTGTGTTCGTCGTGCGACAATGTCGGGCTTTCGCCGGTGGTGCCGACCGGCACGATGCCGTTGGTGCCTTCGGAGATCTGCCATTCCACGAAGTCGGCATAGGCTTTCTCGTCGAAGGACCCATCTTCGCGCATGGGCGTGATCAACGCGACAAACGATCCCTTGAACATGGTTCTCTCCCGAGCCTTGCGAATACCGAAGCCGGCAAACTAAGCGCGCGGGGGCTGTATCGCAAGGGACGCTGTGCGGTGTATGGGCCACCGCATGACAACCTATGTAGCGATGCTCCGCGCCGTAAACCAGGGCGGCCGCGGAAAACTGACGATGGACGATTTGTTGGCGCTGCTGCTGCCGCTGGGTCTGGGCAACATGCGCCTGCTGGGTACCGCCGGAAATATGGTGTTCGACAGCGAGCGCACCGAGCGGGGGCTGTGCCAATCGATCGATCGCGCGGTGACGGACAAGCTGCGGCGCCCGGCCGGGGTCTTGATCCGCACCGGCCCCGAACTGCGCGCTGTGGTCGATGGCAATCCGTTCCCCGATGCCCGGTTTCGCCTGGTCGGTGTGATGTTTCTACCGAAGGCGTTGCCGGAGCGACTGCTGACGGCGCTGGAATTGGACGGTCCGGAGGACGTTCGCATGATCGGGCGAGAGGTCTACGTCCATTACCCCGACGGGATCGAGCGTTCGAAGATGAAGATCCCCTTCGCCGCCGACGGGACGACGCGCGACCTGACGACCGTGAGCAAACTGGCCACCCTGGCCGGGGCTTAGAGCGCGATGACCGAAGGTGGAATCACCGGAGGTCTGAATCGCGCGAACAAACAATCGGTTGGATCGCGATACGGGAGCGAAAGCGAGCGCATCGCGATCTAGGCCGACGCGCGCGCGCTCGGCAACAGGCGCACGACCCAACACGCTACAGCCAAATTCGCCAACGCGGCTAGTTTCAGGACGTCCGGTGCGCTCCACCCCGCCGCCGCCAGCCCGGCCGCCGCACCCGCCCCCAGGACCATGAACAACGCGTTCATTATGTTATTGGCGGCGATCGTGCGGGACCGTGCCCTCGGCGGGGCGTTGCCTTGAATGAGCGCATACAACGGCACCGAGAAAATCCCGCCGCACGCCGCCAGCAGCGCGAGATCGACGATCATGCGCCACCCGACGACCGTCCCCACCACCGCCCACCCATCCGCCAAAACCCCCGCTCCCCCCGCTGCTCGGGCGAAATCCCAACAAAAGAGCGAAATACCGACAGCCGCGAATGGCACATGGCGGGCCGAAACCTCCCCCCGCAGCAGCGCGGCGCAGCCGATCGAGCCGATGCCGGTGCCCACGGCGAACACCGCGAGTAGCAGGGTCAGCACACTACCGCCCGCCCCCAACGTGTCGCGGGCGACGATCGGGAACTCGGTGAGCAGGGTGGCACCGATCGTCCAAAACCAGCTCAAGGCCAGCAGCGACAACCAGATCGTCCGCTGTTGCGACGCCTGCCGCACCACGGTCCAGGCGGTGGCGGCGATGTTCCAGCCGATCGTCAGCGACGGATCGGCGGCCGGCACCGGGCGTATGCACAGGGCGCCCAACAGACCGCACAGCGACAGGACCACCCCAAGGACGCCGACAATGGCAGGGCCGGCGGGCAGCAACACCAGGGCGCCACCGGCAACGGTGCCGACGACGATGGACAGGAAGGTTGTGGCCTCCACCGCGCCATTGCCCGCGATCAACTCGTCCTGCCCCAATTGTTCGGGGAGAATGCCGTATTTGACCGGCCCGAACAGCGCTGCCTGGATGCCCAGGCCGACCAGCACCGTCAGCAGCGCGGGCAGGCTGCTGGCCATGAAAGCAGCGGCGGCGGCGAGCATCAGCCCGACCTCGGCGATTTTATAGACCAGGATCGCGGTCGGTTTGGCGTAGCGATCGGCGATTTGCCCGGCAGTGGCGGACAACAGGATATAGGGGGCGATGAACAGCGCGCCGGCTGCCGCCGACATCCCGGCCCCCCCGGCGCCCAACTGGAAGATGGCCAGCACGACGATGGCATTCTTCACCAAATTGTCGTTCAGCGCGCCGCAGGATTGCGCCAGCACCAGCGGCCAGAGCCGGCGCGATCGCAACAACGGCCAGAGATGTGGGTGTGTCATGGTGCGGCCTCCCCAGCTATCGCGATTGGTCTGCCCAGCATAGCGGGATGCCGGCGCCGGATGGATCGGGTTAAAACGCGCCGTCGGAACGGGTGCAACTTCCCATGCGATGACTCCCGCGCGGTTCTGGTATATCGGGCGCCATCGGTCACTGAGGAACATATGGAATCGCGCATCGAACGCTTGTGCGTGGAACGGGGGCTGAAGATGACCGGGCAGCGCCGCGTCGTCGCGCGGGTGTTGTCCGATGCGTCCGACCATCCCGATGTCGAGGAATTGTACCGCCGCGCCGCCACGCTCGACTCCCGTATTTCGATCGCGACAGTGTACCGTACGGTGCGCGTGTTCGAGGAAAAGGGAATCCTCGACCGACGCGATTTCGGCGGCGGACGGGCGCGTTACGAGCCTAGCGAACATGGCCACCATTATCACCTGATCGATGTCGGATCGGGCAAAGTCATCGAGTTTCAGGATGCGGAGCATGAGGCGTTGATGCGAACGATTGCCCAGCGGCTCGGGTTCGAGCTTGTCTCCCTCCGGCTGGAACTGTTCGGCCGCAAATTGGACCCGGTTCAGGCGCCCAAGCAGGCCCGCGCGCGTCGCCCCAAGCCGAGCAACCATCCGACCGAGCAGGTGCAGGCATGAGCGAGCCGATTTTTCCAGAGATCCGGGCGGGCAATCTGGGTCTGCGCTTGGCGATCGACGCGGCGGATACGGATGCCATCCAGGCCCTGCGCTACCGGGTGTTCTACACCGAAATGGGCGCCCGAGCGGATCGCGCGACGGCGGAATCGCATCGCGACAAGGATGCCTACGACAGCATCGCGGACCATCTGATGGTGGTCGATCATGCGTTGGGGGAAGGCCCCGACAGCGTCATCGGCACCTACCGCCTGATCCAACGGGATGCCGCCGCTCGGCTGGGCCAGTTCTATTCGGCGGACGAGTACGACCTCGGCCCGATCGAGAGTTTTCCGGGCAATATCCTCGAACTCGGGCGATCCTGCGTGGCGACGGAGTATCGGGGCCGGGCGACGATGCAACTGCTCTGGAGCGGCATCGCGGCGTATGTTTTCCACCACAAGATCGCGCTCATGTTCGGCTGCGCCAGCCTGCCCGGCATCGATCCCGATGCGCTGGGTCCGGAGTTGACGTATTTGTACTACAACCACCTCGCGCCCGCGGACATACGGCCGCGCGCGCTGCCGCACCGCTACATCGAAATGCGGCGGGTCGATCGGGACGAGCTGGACGCGCGGCGGGTCCTGGCGCAACTGCCCCCGCTGATCAAAGGCTACCTGCGGCTGGGCGGCTTCGTCGGCGATGGCGCGGTGGTCGATCCGCAATTCAACACAACCGATGTCGCGGTGGTGGTGAAAACCGACATGGTCACCGAGCGTTACTACCGGCATTACGAGCGACAGGCGCGTGACGCTGCACCCTGAGGTGGCGCAAACCGGCTGGTTCGCCCGCTTCGCTGCCGCGACCGGCTGGCGGGCCGACATCCGTATGCTGGGCACCGGGCTCCTCGCCGCCGCCGCGCTCCCGCCGGTCCATGCCATTCCCGTGCTGCTGGTGTGCATCCCGGTGCTGCTGGCAGCCATTGCCGCAACCGACGGCGCGCGCGGGGCGTTCCGGCGCGGCTGGTGGTTCGGGTTCGGCCTGAACATCGTCGGGCTCTACTGGATCACCGAAGCCATTTTGATCGAGGCCGACCGCTTCTGGTGGCTGGTGCCGCTGGCGGTGCCGGCCTTGGCCGCTGTCATGGCCGTTTTCATCGGGGCGGCGACGGCTGTGGCGCGACTGACCCGAGCGGGCATGGGACTGGCCGGCGTTGCGGCGTTGGCGGGGGCCTGGACGCTCTCGGACCTCGCGCGGCAATTCGTGCTGACCGGATTTCCATGGAACCCGTTGGGCAGCGTCTGGGCGATTCCGGGTTGGCCCGGCGACATCATGATCCAACCGGCGGCGGCGATCGGAGTACCGGGGCTCACGTTGGCGACGCTGCTGCTGGCAGGCGCGCCGGTCTTGCACCAGCGCTTGCGGGCGGCCGCGCTGGCGAGCGTCGCAGTGTGGGGCGGCTACGGTCTGCTCCGCCTCGCCGAAGCGCCGGCAAACGGGCCGCCGATGGCCAACGTGGTCGTCGTGCAGGGCAATGTGGCGCAGGGACAGAAGTGGAACCGCGCGCTGGCCGAACGCATCTTCTCCCATTATCTGACCCTGACCGAGGACGGGGTGCGGCAGGCTGGCCCCGGTCCGACAGCGGTGGTGTGGCCGGAAACCGCCGTGCCGTTCCTGCTAGAAACCGATCCTGCAGCGCGGGAGGCGATCGCCACTGCTGCCGGTTCCGCGGTTGCCCTGATCGGCGGTGTCCGATTCGGCGCCGATGGGCGGCCGCGCAACAGCCTGTTCGCTTTGCTGCCGGACTCGTCGATCTCACAGATTTTTGACAAGGCCCATCTGGTTCCATTCGGCGAATACCAGCCCGATTGGCTGCCGATCGGGGTGCAATTGGTGCCTGGCGGGGGGTTTCGCGCCGGTCCGGGGCCGATGACGCTGACCCCTCCGGGCATCCCGAAAGTTGGACCGTTAATCTGTTACGAAGCAATTTTCCCCGGCGCCATCGCCGATCGGGCAGATCGACCTGCCTGGCTGGTAAACGTTACGAACGACGCGTGGTTCGGCAATTCGTCCGGTCCCCGCCAACATCTCGCCGCCGCTCGGATGCGCGCGGTGGAGGAAGGCTTGCCGCTGATTCGTGCCGCGAATACAGGGATTTCCGCCATTTTCGATGCACATGGGCATGAGATATCCCGGCTCGGCATGGGGCAGACCGGCGTGCTGACCGCCCCCTTGCCGCGCGCCCTGCCGATCACTTATTTCGGACGATTCGGTCTGACCGTACCGGGCTTGTTGGCGATGGCGGTATTGGCGCTTGGGATACTGCCGGGACGTGTCCGGCAACCGGCCTCAGAGGCCAAAAACGCCTAAATTTTGGAATAAACCTAATTTTTGAAAAAAACTTGAGGAAAATCGGCGTGGTCGTTGACAATTCGCGGTTGTGCAGTTTATTAACCGATCATCAACCAGACACCGGAAGCTGCACCTGCGGAAAGCGATGTCCGTATCCGTGTGTCAACAGTAACATAATGATACAAGAACAATTCATGAGCGAGGGTCAAGCGATGGCATCGGCGGAACCAGTGTTGGGGATCGAACGCGAAAGCCGTCCCAGCCCGATCGATGTCCATGTCGGAACACGAATCCGGCTCCGCCGCACCCTGCTCGGCATGTCGCAGGAACGACTGGGCGAAGCGCTCGGCCTGACATTCCAGCAAGTGCAGAAATACGAACGCGGCGTGAATCGCGTCGGCGCATCGCGGCTCTTCGACCTCTCGCGCGTGCTCGATGTTCCCATCAGCTTCTTCTTCGACGATATGCCGGAAACTCTCGCCGGCTCGTTCGGCGCCCAGCCCAACCGCCGCGCCGCCGGTTTGCCCGAAGCCGGAGGCGGGTTCCCAGACGATACGCTGAACCGGCGGGAAACCCTGGAACTGGTGCGCGCCTACTACCGGATTACCGATCCCAACGTCCGCAAGCGCATGTTCGACCTGATCAAGTCGATGGGCCCAGCCGAGGCGTAGTCGGCTGCCAAACTGCGGCATCGGAAGCGGGCACCTTACGATCGAACACCGGATTGCGCGCCCGATGCAGCGCAGCCCGCAAGGCGGCGGCAAGGTCGCGCTTCTCGGCCTCCCCCAAAGCGGCACCGATCTCGTGCCAGCTTGCCCGTAGCCCGACATAAAGCCGCGGCACCCGACCGGGCTGTTCGTCCAATGCAACCGTCAGCCACGCCGACGACAACGCCATATCCGATCTCCGCCCGGATGGCTCGGTTCTGACAATCCGCACCGAATCGGTCGTCAGCATCACCAACTCGCAGGCTTTCGCGCGGCGTCCATTCAGATGGATCAGGACGATCGCCAACGCCCCCTCCAGCCCGCAAAAGCCGACGATGGGCCAGGCGCCGAGGAACCAGAACCGCAGCGCGACCAACCCGCACACACCCGCCATCGCCAGCATCAGCCGCCGCCGCCCAGCGGCCGACAAACTGCAATGCGGCACGATCGACGCTTCGAACAGGACAGTATCGGGCATGTCGGACGACATCGGCATGGTGTAATCCGACGGCTGGAGCAACCGCAAGAGTGGCCGAACCATGACCAGCAAGCCTGCCGCAATTCGGAAACCGGCTGCACCGAAAGCCATGAAGCTGGCCGATGTGCGCCCCTTCCTGACCGCGATCGCGGCGGGGAACCCGGACCCGCGCAGCGAATTGGTTTACGCCGATCCCTATACCCTGCTGGTTGCCGTGGTGCTGTCGGCACAGGCGACCGATATATCGGTCAACAAAGCCACCGAAACGCTCTACCGCGACGCTGCCACCCCAGCCACCATGGTGCAACTGGGTGTGGACGGGGTCGCCCGCCATATCAAATCGATCGGCCTCTGGCAGGGCAAAGCGCGCAACGTCGTCGCGCTGTCGCAGATCCTGCTGGATCGCTACGGCGGCACCGTGCCGCACGATCGCGATGCACTGGAAGCTTTGCCCGGTGTTGGGCGCAAGACGGCCAACGTGGTGCTGAACGTCGCTTTCGGCGACCCGACCATGGCGGTGGACACCCATATCTTCCGCCTGGGCAATCGCACCGGCCTCGCTCCCGGCGCGACGGTGCGCGCGGTGGAGGACGGGCTGGTCCGCCGCATCCCCAAGGATTTGCTGCGAGACGCGCATAACTGGCTGATTCTGCACGGCCGCTACATCTGCAAGGCCCGCAAACCGGAATGCTGGCGCTGCCCGGCCCAGGCCCTGTGCCTTTTCAAAGACAAAACCGCGCTACCGCCGGGGTAAAACCGGCTGTCGACAACCCGCTATTCCGGCCAATCGAATTCGGGCAGACGCAGCAGCGGCACCTGACGCATCGACAGCGTGCGATATTGCAGCGTCAGCGGCACATCCACATCCGACGGGTCGCCGTCGTCCGCCGAACCGGCCAGCAGCGACAGCACCGCCTTGGCCGCGATCGCCGCCGAACGGCTCAGCGCCCCGCTGGCAGCCAATGCATCGAGGGTCTGGGCATACCCGGTGACCTTCGACGTGCCCGCCCCCATCGGCTGCAATTGATCGTCGAGCGCCAAGGTCGCGGCGCCCGCCAAGCTCAGCGGCCCCCAATTCAGCGCCATATTCTGGATTTGCAGCGACCCGCCGCCGTCGCGCCAGGCCATTGCCCAGGCCGATGGGGATTGCGCCGGGGGCAAAGGTCCCTCCAGCGCACCATCGAAGGAAAATTGCCGCACCGCCGCACCCAGCGGCCATTGAATCGTCGTCGGCAGAGCAACGGCCTCGGCCGAGAAGGAGAAGTTGGACTGCGCCGCGCCGATGCGCACGATCGGCGGCAACTGCACCCGGACATCGACCAGCGTCGCCGACAGGACCCAATCGCCCGCCCCCGCAAGGCGCGGCCGATCGGCCACCACCTCCAGCTCCCGCGGTTCGGTATCGGGCACGAGACGGATAACGGCCAGCAACCGAGCACCGGTCAGTTCGATTTCGGGTTGGGTGCCGAGGCGCAGGTGGGGCGCGCCGAAAGCCTCGATATCCATGGCATGCGGGCGCAGCATCGGGATGCGCAGCACGACACGGGGCAAGCGCGTGGCAACGCCGCCCGGCAGCAACGATCCGCCGCCGCCGATCGCCATGTCGCGGATCGAGAGCGTCGCTGCCCAAGGCCACCCGCCGGCCACGGTGCGGCCGCGTTCGATCGTCCAGCCGGCCGCCTTGGCACGCCCGACCCAAGCCTCGAAGCCCGCTTCCATCCGGCCCACGGCGAAGTGCCACAGCGCCGCGTCGGCGACGGGCAACGACAGCAGCAGCCCCACGACCAGTATCCAGTTTCTGCGCCGCATGTTCCCCCAAGTACGACGAACCCAGGCACCCGGCCGCCCCCGTCGTGGCACGTCTTATAGGCCCGCAGGGTCGCCAGAGGAACCGCGCCGGCGTGTCGCGGCGTACCGTTGAATACAACTTACAGGTGAAAGAACAAATACGATCCCCAGGCAGAAACCGATACAGGATCGTCTGGTCGAAAGGTCAATATGATATATATAACAATAATTTAAATGAAATATCTCAGATCGAAAGCGAACCTGCCATAATTTCAACCCACAGAGTTATCCACAGGCGGTGCAACATGCGGAATCTCAGTTTCCAACTCTTGCCGCAGCCGGTGCATCAACGCCTCGCGTTTCAGACCGCGTGGGATGGCCGGGCGGATCACGATATGAATCGTACCGGGGTGTTTATGAAATGCCCGCCGCCCCCAGCACCGCCCGGAGTCGGTCAGAACCGGAATGACCGGCAATCCAGTGCCAGCCGCCAGCGCCGCCACCCCCGGTTGTAATGGCAGCAAAGTCCCCGGCTCAGCGCGCGTGCCCTCCGGAAAGATCACAATCTGCTTGTCGGCCTCAGCGGCCCGCTTGCCGTCCTTGATCAGGGTGCGGATGGCGTTGGCGCCGCCCTCGCGGTCCACCGGAATCATCCCGGAACCCGACATCAGCCGCCCCATCAGGGGGATCCGCAGCAATTCCTGCTTCAACACGTAGCAGCAGCGGGGCAACAACACGAACCAGACCATGGTATCGAACGCAGACTGGTGGCGCGACGCCAGCAACGCCGGGCCGTCGGGTAGGTTTTCCCAGCCCGTGACCTCCACCTTTATGTTGCAAAGCACCCGCGCCGACCACACCCCCAGCCGTCCCCAGGCGACCGCGAAGGCGGGAACCCGAGCGGGGGCGAGCAGGGCAAAGACGGTGCCGACGACGGAGAGGCAGAAGGTGCCGCCGAAGAACACGATGGCGAATGCCAGAGATCGCAAAATGGTCACGAATGGGCCCCCTCCCGCAGCGGCAAATACAAGGTCAGGCCGGTCAGCGCTACGAGGTATTTGGTATATTCCTCCGCCAGCAAGCGTGCGGTGCCGATGAAACCAACATCCGGCCGCCCGTGGCCGGGTTGCGCCCGCACCGGCTCCGGCACCAGCGCCACCCCCGGCACCGCGCGGCGCAACTCCACGAGGGCGCGAGGCATGTGAAACCAGGCAGTGACCACGATCAGGCTGGCAATCTCGTTGTCCCGCACCCAAGCAGCGGTTTCGAGGGCGTTGCCGTGGGTCGAGGTCGCTTTCCGCCCCAATTTCACCCGATCCGCCAGCGTCGCGGTATCGACCCCCGATCCGCGCGCCAGGGTCGGCAGGTCGGCTTTGCCGCCGATGCCGGAAATAAGCAGCAGCCGACCACGGCGATCGGCCAGAAGGCGCAACCCGACCTCGATCCGGTCGGCGCCGCCGGTGAGAACGACGATGCCGTCGGTGCCGCCGACGATCGGGGCCGCTTGCTCTGCCAGCCGCAAATATCCCAGGAAGCCGGCGCCCCAGGCGAAGACCAGCACGGCGGGGGGCAGCATCCACCGGCGCTTCATGGCAGGCGCCTCAGCCAGCGACGCACCGTGCCTTGCGCGGTGGCAAATCCGATCGCCGCCGCCGCCGCCGGCAGGATCGCGACACCGCCCCACAGCGCGGGCGGCAACGCCGACAGGGCGTCCGAGATCGAGACAATCCCGTGCACGCTGCCGGTAAAGGGCGCCGCGAGCACCGCAAGGGCCAGCAACACCGGCAACGCCGCCAACGCCCCGATTGCCCCGCCGCCCCCCGCCAGCACCATTGCTCGGTGGGCGAAACGCCCGGCGATGAAGCCGTCGGTCGCCCCCAGGCCGTGCACGATCTCGATGGCTTCCCGCCGCGCGGCCAAACCGGCGCGGGTGGCAACCGCGATCGCCGCAGCCGCCACCGCCGATACCAGAGCCAGCGCCAGCAGCGCACAGGCTTGCAGGCTGAAGGCCAGGTAGGACAGACGGTCTATCCACATGCCGTGATCTTCCAGCAGCGTGCCGGGCGCGGCGTCTTCCAGCCGATGAGCGAGCGGGCCGAGATCGGGTCGCCCCCCGGTTGCTTGCCCGCCGGTCAGTTGTACGGCAACGACGGCCGGCAACGGCACCGCCAATCGCTCCGCCCCCACGCCCAGCCAGGGCCGCAGGAGGTCGGAGAGTTCATCGGCGGACAGGACATGCACCGCACCGACGCCGGGTGTCGCCGTTAGCACCGCACTCACCGCATCGATCCGCGACCCGCCGCCGTGCGCCGCCGCCTCGGCGGGTTGCGGCACCTGCACCGTCAGTGCCGCGCCCGCACCATCGCGCCATTGGCTCGCCAAGGCGATCGAACCGATCCAGCCGCCCAGCGCCAACGCCGCCAAAAAGGTCATCGCCGCGACCAACAACGGCACCATAAGGCCGGACAATGCGCGGCGCAGGCCCAGGGCGTCGAACCGTGCCGCGCGCAATGAGGCGGCAGCGACCTTCATGCCTCGTGCACCAATCGCCCGTGGTCCAGCCGCAACGCCGCCGCCGGATACCGCTCGACCATCGCATCGTTATGGGTGGCGACGATCACCGTGGTGCCCAGCCGGTTCAGTTCTCGCAGCAGAACCATCAGCCGATCGGCCTGGGCTTCGTCCAGATTGCCCGTCGGCTCGTCCGCGAGCAGCAGATTCGGCCGCGCAATCACCGCTCGGGCAATCGCAACCCGTTGCTGTTCCCCGCCCGACAATTCATACGGCGGCGTGTGCAGTTTGCGCGCAAGCCCGACCCAGCGGAGCAGTTCGGTCACGTCGGCACGCACCTGCGCATCCGGGCGGCCGGCCAATCGCAGGGGCAGGGCCACGTTTTCGAATACCGAGAGATGCGGCAGCAGGCGGAAATCCTGGAACACGACCCCGATCCGCCGGCGCAACCCTGGCAAAACCCGGCGCGGGGAGCGGCCGACATCGGTGCCGAGCAAGGTAAGCCGGCCGCTGGTCGGGAGGACGGCGAGGTACATCAGCCGCAGCAGGCTGGTCTTGCCCGCGCCCGATGGGCCGCGAAGCCAGCAGAACGCGCCCTCCGGCAGGGCGAAGCTGATGTCGCGCAAAACCTCGGGCGCGGCGTCCTTGCCGCCTGCCCTGCCGTACCGCAATCCAACCGACTCGAATCGAACCATGCCGGCAGATTATCCGGCGGCGGCGGCTGAACCAAGGAAGCTCCTGCGACGGGCCAGATCGGCCGCCAAATCGATCGCCGCCAGCAAACTGGTCGGATCGGCAACACCCTGCCCGGCAATGTCGTATGCCGTCCCATGATCGGGCGACGTCCGGACGATCGGCAGGCCGAGGGTGACATTGACCCCATGGTCCATATCCAACGTTTTCAAGGGGATCAGCGCCTGATCGTGGTATAGGCATATTGCAACATCGTATCGGGTGCGGGCGATCCGGGTGAACATCGTGTCCGGGGGCCAGGGACCGGTGGCGTCGATGCCCGCCGCCTGCAAAATTTCGATCGCGGGCGCGACAATGGCCGCGTCCTCCCGCCCGAGCGCCCCTTGTTCCCCGGCGTGGGGGTTGAGGCCGGCAATCGCGAGGCGGGGGTAGGGAATGCCGAAATCGCGACGCAGCGCATCGTGGGTGGTGCGCGCGACCGATGCGATCAGGTCCGGGGTCAACATGGCGATGGCGTCGCGCAAGGCGACATGCACCGTCACCGGCACCACGCGCAGCAGCGGGCTGGCCAGCATCATCACCTCCCGCCCGGAGACGCCGGTCAGGGCGGCGAGAAATTCGGTATGCCCGGGATAGGCGAACCCGGTCGCATAAAGCGCCGCCTTGTTGATCGGGTTCGTCACCATCGCCCCCGCCTGCCCCTTCATCACCATCGCCGCCGCGCGGGAAATCGAGCCGACGATCGCAGCGGCATTGGCGGGATCCGGGGTGCCGGGGCGCGGCGGGTTCGCAAGCGGCATGGCAATCACCGGCAGCGCCTGCGCGAAAACCCGCATTGCTTCAGCGGTATCGGCCACCGGCACGATCGGAACATGCAGCCGCAGGCGCCGCGCCAGGGCGTTCAACCAGGACGGATCGTCCAGCGCCACGAACGGATAGCCGTCGCGGCGGGCCTGCCAGGCTTTCAGGGTGCACTCCCCGCCGATACCGGCCGGGTCCCCCATCGTCAGTACGAGCGGCCGAACCGTTGAATCGATCATCGCAGTAGGGTCTTTCGCCGGAGCCGGTGCCGCTTATTATACCAGCCCGCCCCCGGTCATCGTGTTCTAAATCGTCAGCCCGCCGTTCACATGCAACGCCTGCCCGGTCGTGTAGCCGGCGGCGGGGGAGGCCAGGAACGCGACGGCGGCGGCCACGTCGTCCGGCAATCCGATGCGACCGAGGGGGATTTTCGCCGCCTGCGCCGCCAGCGCGCCGGGATCGATGGCGCGGTGGGCACCGGCATCCTTCCGGATGAAACCGGGCACGACGGCGTTGACGGTGACCTGAAGCGGACCGAGTTCGACCGCGAGGGCACGCACCAAAGCCTCCAGCCCCGCTTTGGCCGCAGCGGAGGCGGGGAACGTCGCGATATCGGTGCGGAAGGTGTGCGCGACAAAGGACGATACGGCGACGATCCGCGCGTCGGTGGCGGTTGTCAGGTGCGGGATCGCAGCGCGGGCGAGGCGGAAGAACGCGCCTTGGATGGTCTCGACCGAGGCGGTCATGGCAGCGTCGGTCAAATCGGCCAACGGCGTGCGGTCGGCGAAACCGGCATTGGCGATCAGCACGTCCAGACCGCCGAATATCCGCACGGTTTCAGCAACGGTGGCGGCTGCCGCGTCGCGGTCCGCCAAATCGGCAAGGTAGACGGAGGCTTGACCGCCGGCCCGATCGATATCGGCCGCAACGGCTTCGGCCCCTTCGCGGTTGCGGCGGGTGTGCACCAGGAAGGCGGTATCGGGTCCGGCCATCGAGCGGCAGATCGCCGCGCCAATCCCGCTGGCGGCGCCGGTCACGAGGATAATGCGGCGGCGTTGCATCGTATGTCTGCCTCGTGGGTTGGGGCCGGCAGGCACCGTACCCCAAACCCCGAGGCTACGCGATGCAGGATTACTCGCCGACCGCGCGGGTCACTTCGTTTTTACGATCCCAGAACAGCGTAATGGTCTCGTATTGGCAAAGATTGACATCCGACCATTCGGCCGTGCTGCCATCGTCGTGATACTTCACCTTCAGATCGAAGTTGCAGGCGCCACTGCCGTGCGGGAACACGATGTTGACCTTCTCCCCATCGCCGAGCGCGCCGGATCCCATGATGTCGTTGCCCCAGTTTTTGCTGGAACGCGCGCTGACGTAGACTTCGTCGATCTGATACCCAGTCTTGTTGCGCAACGCGAAATCTGCATCGTTCGCGCGGCTCGGGGTCGGGCTGGCAATCGTCGCCACGGACACAGCCAACGCGGCCAGCAACGGCATTTTGAGAGAAAACATAGGAACTCCGTCGGATTATCGTTACGCACCATCGCATCGGCGATGTGCGCTCCGAGAGTCATTACAAAAGGTTTAGGCTATGTCAAATGAATCGTGCACGAACCCCCCGGGGTTCGTTTGGAAAATATACAGTCGTGTTCTAGATTTTCGAAAAATGCGCAAACTGTCCGGATCGCAACGCGGCCGCGACCCGGACCGTCGGCTTATCGCGCTGCGCCCATGACCCAGGCGAGCACGCCTTTCTGCGCATGCAATCGGTTCTCGGCCTCATCGAAGACGACGGACTGGGGGCCGTCGATCACGCCCTCGGTGACTTCTTCGCCACGATGTGCCGGCAGGCAGTGCATGAAGATGGCATCCTTCGCGGCCTTGGCCATCAGGGCTTCGGTGACGCGATAGGGCGCAAGCAGGTTATGCCGGCTTTCGTTCGGATTGTCCGACATCGACACCCAGGTGTCGGTCACGACGCATTGCGCACCGGCGACGGCCGCGAACGGATCGTCGGTCAGCACGATGTCGCCGCCTTGCGCCCGCGCCCATTCGATCGCCTCGGTTGGCGGACGCAGGGACGCCGGGGTGGCCAGACGCAAGGTGAAGCCGAACCGGACGGCGGCTTCGATCCAGGAACGGGCGACGTTGTTGCCATCGCCGCACCACGCCACGACCTGCCCGGCGATGGGGCCGCAATGTTCTTCGAACGTCATGATGTCGGCCATCAACTGGCACGGGTGCGACGCTTCGGTCAGGCCGTTGATCACCGGCACGGTCGCGTATTCCGCCAGTTCCATCAGCTTGGACGACGCATCCGTGCGCAACATGATGCAATCGACGTAACGGGACAGCACGCGCGCCGTATCGGCGGCGGTTTCCCCGCGCCCCAGTTGCATTTCCTTGCCGCCGAGCACGATGACCTCACCGCCGAGTTGGCGCATGCCGACCTCGAAGGATACGCGGGTGCGGGTCGAGGGTTTTTCGAAGATCAGCGCGAGGGTCTTGCCGGCCAAGGGGCGGGACGACATGCGACCGGCATTTTTGAATCCGGATGCGATGTCCAGCATTTGCCGCAGGGTCGCGGGATCGAAGTCTTTCAGGTCGAGAAAATGGCGCGGGCCAGCCCCCTTGTCAGGAGACTGGCCCTTGGAAGACTGGCCCTTTGAAGACTGGCCCTTGGAAGACTTCACGCGGTGGAGGGCCGAACTCACGGCTTACCTGCCTCGGCCGCGACCTTGGCAGCAGCACGACGCAGCATCGCGACAGCCTGATCGATGTCGGAGTCCGCAACGACCAGCGGCGGTGCCAGACGCAGCACGTTGTCCCCGGCGGTGATCGTCATCAGCCCTTCGGCGGTGCAGGCGGCCTGCATGGCGCCGGGCGGGTTCACGCATTTCAGCCCCTGCAACAGGCCCATGCCTCGGGCGTCCACGAACACCGTCGGGAATTCCTTGGCGATTGCATCGGTGGCGGCGCGCAGCTTGCGGCCTTTGCGTTCCACGTCTTCGATGAACCCGGGGGCCATGATCACATCCATCACGGCATTGCCCGCGCTGCACGCCAGCGGGTTGCCGCCGTAGGTGGTGCCGTGCGTGCCGGGCACCAGCGCCTTGGCGAATTGTTCTTTGGCCAGCACGGCGCCGAGCGGAAAACCGCCGCCGATGCCCTTGGCGGAGGACATGACGTCCGGCGTAATGCCGGCCCATTCGTGGGCGAACAGCTTGCCGGTGCGGCCCATCCCGGTCTGCACCTCGTCCATGCCGAGGATCAGGCCGTACTCGTCGCAGACCTTACGCAAATCGCGCAGGAACTGCATGTCGGCCGGACGTACGCCGCCTTCGCCCTGCACCGGTTCGACGATGATGCCGCAGGTATGCGGGCCGATGGCATCGCGCACCGCGTTCATGTTGTTGAACGGCACGTGATCGAAGCCTTCCACCACCGGGCCGAAACCGTGCAGATAGTGTTCGTTGCCGGTCGCGGCCAGCGTCGCCAAGGTGCGGCCGTGGAACGCGCCTTCGAAGCAGATGATGCGGTACCGTTCTTCCTTGCCGGAATCGAACATTGCGCGGCGCATCATTTTGATCATGCCCTCGTTCGCCTCGGCGCCCGAGTTGCAGAAGAACACGCTGTCGGCGAAGGAATTGTCCACCAGCCGCTGGGCCAATTTTTCCGCCTGCGGGATGCGATACAGGTTCGACACATGCATCACCTTGGCCGCCTGTTCGGCGATCGCCTTGGCAAGATGCGGGTGGCCATGGCCGATGGAGGCAGTGGCAATGCCGGACCCGAAATCGAGGAATCGTCGGCCGTCCGTCGTCCACAACCATGCACCTTCTCCCCGCTCGAAAGCGAGGTCGGCTCGGGCGTAGTTCGGCAGCAGCGCGGAAATCATCTCAGGTACGGCCTTTACAATAGCTTTCCCTATGGATCGCCCGCCCGCGACCCTTTCGGGGCAGGACCAACGGGAAAGTGGGATCATTGGCCAGAGAAAGGCGCGGTGTCAAACGCCGGTTTCAAACCGCCGCCCGGTCATCTATGATTGCCGCCCCACGTTCATGAAAGTTTATCGCCAGTGGCCGGATTTCTGGGTTTGGGCCGGCGTGCCCGGCGGGAGCGCATCGGGTTCGCGCTGTATACCGCTGCGGTCAATGCCGCCCGGGCGCCCTATCTTTTTACCGCCGTCGGGGTGCCCGATACGCTGGATGGGCGGTTCGACATCATCGGCGTCTACGCCTTCCTGACGATCCAACGTCTGAAGCGGGAACCCGAACCAGGCCCCGAACTGGCACAGGCCCTGTTCGATGCCATGTTCAGCGATATGGACACCAACCTGCGCGAACTCGGGGTCAGCGACATGTCGATCGGCCGCCGCGTCCGGGCAATGTGGGAAGCCTTCCATGGCCGCGCTTTGGCCTATGCGGACGCGATGGAAGCCGGCGACATCCCCGCCCTGGAAGCCGCATTGGCCCGCAACATCTGGCGCGGTGCCCCGCCGCCGTCCGAAGGCGCTGCCGCCGCGCTGGCCAGGCTCGTTCTGGCGCAGGAGGCCTGCCTTGCAGCCCAGAGCATGGACCGGCTGGGCGCAGGCGAAATCGGTTTTGTGCCCGCGCCGGAGGCGTGCCAATGACCCAAACGCCGGAGGCGTGCCAATGACAGTCGAATTGCACCGACCCTTCCTGGTCGGACAGGTCCCGGCCGCGGGTGCCCAGATCCTGGTCGAGGCATCCCCGACCGAATGCGCGGCGCTGGCACTGCGCATGGGATTGCCGGAGGTCGTGGCGTTGCGCTGCCGGTTCGACCTGGTGCGGGAATCGAATACGATCGTGCGCGCAACCGGCCTGTTGCAGGCACAGGTGGTGCAGACCTGCATCGTGTCGTTGGAGGATTTCTCCGCGACGGTCGAAGAAACTTTCACCGCCCGCTTCGTCCCGTCGGGCACCGAAAACGACGACCCCGATCCGGAATCCGAGGACGAGATTCCGTACGAGAACGGCACGCTCGACCTGGGGGAGGCGGCAGCCGAGCAACTGGGATTGGCACTGGATCCGTATCCGAGAATGGTGGATGCGACCTTGCCGGACGTTGCGGAGGAACCCGACCCGCACCCCTTCGCGGCGCTGGATCGGCTACGGCGACCGAATTGAAGCGACGGGATCGGCACTGACGGCACCGGCCAGAACGCGCGATCCGAATGCGCTGCAACCCGGTCGGATCGCCGCAAAACCGGCAGTCGGCGGCCAGCCGCATCGACGATATGGATCGATAACGCTCGGGAGTGCGCACCGACTGCACCTTGCCGCCTGCCTTACCAACCAGTAAGACCCCCTGCGCTATCCAGGAGGTCACGTGGACATCGAGAGCCTGATCGAGAACGTACTCAACGCGCTGACGGCGGGGGTTACGATCGGTTGTATTTACGGCCTGATGTGCATTGGCCTCGGGCTGATCTTCGGCATCATGAAGGTCGTCAACTTCGCCCAGGGCGAGCTCCTCATGCTCGGCATGTTCGCCAGCCTGTATCTGGTAACCGGTGGCGGGATTCTCGCGTTCCTCGGGCCGAATATAGGGCCGTTTGTGGGCGCCCTGCTCGCCGGGCCGATCGTGTTCGTCGTCGGCGCGCTGATCCATAAGTTCCTGATTTCGCGGGTGTCCGGGCTGAAGACCGCCGGATCGATCGACGACGGGCATTTCGGGCAGTTGATCGTGACGCTGGGTATCAGCCTGATCCTGCAAAACGGCGGCATGATCGTGTTCGGCTCCACCCCGTTCACCGTGCGCACCCCGTTGTCGTCGTCGGCCATCGAGGTCGCGGTGGGCTACGGCGATGCCACGGTATTCCTGAACAAGGCCAAGCTGATTGCCTGCGCGATCGCGATCGCCTCGGCGCTGGCGCTGTATCTGGTCATGGAATTCACCCGCATCGGCAAAGCATTGCGCGCTGCGGCGGACAACCCGACGGCCGCGACATACATGGGCATCGACGTGGACAAGTACTATCGCATGGCGTTCGGCATGGGTTGCGGCATCACCGCGATCGCCGGCGGGCTGATGGCGACTTATCTCTCGTTCGGACCGTTCGTCGGCTTCGACTATGTGATCATCATGTATTCCGGCGTTGTGCTGGGCGGCATCGGATCGATCATGGGCGCCTTCTGGGGCGGGCTGACGGTCGGCTTTGTGCAACAATTCTCGGCCCTGCTGCTGCCACCGCAATTGCAGAACGCGATGATCTTCATCGTCTTCCTGCTGATCGTGCTGTTGCGTCCCCAAGGCCTATTCGGCCGTTCGGCGGAGCGCGCGTGACATGAGAAACGGCACTGCTGAAAAACTCCGGCGCGACCTGACCCTGCTGGTCGTCCTTTCCACCGTCTACGCCACCGGATCCTGGTTCGTCAGCAACAGCTACTACCAGCTGATCCTGACGCTGGTCCCGATCTGGGCGGCGTTCGGGGTATCGTGGAACATCCTGTCCGGCTACGGCGGGCAATTGAGCTTCGGCCACGCCAGCTTTTTCGGCATCGGCGGCTACACGATGACCTTGGCGCTGGTCTACTGGAACCTGACGCCGTGGCTGGGCATTCCCCTCGGCATGGTGGTTGGCGGCGTTGCGGCGGTGGTGATCGGCATGCCGACCTTCCGCCTGCGCGGCCATTACTTCGCGCTGTCCATGCTCGCCTATCCGCTGGCGATTCTGTATTTCCTCCAGTATTTCGGCTTCCAGGAAATGTCGTTGCCGATGCATCGGGAAAACCCCGGCGCTTATCTGGAATTCTCCGATCCTCGCTACTATACCCTGGTCGCTGTCGGCCTGCTGGCGGTGGCGGTGCTGACCTGCATCTGCGTGGAAAACTCCCGCTTCGGGCTGGCCCTGCTGGCCGTACGGCAGAACGAACTCGCGGCCGAGGCGGCGGGCATCGACTCCAAAACCTGGAAAATGCGGGCGCTGGTCGTGTCCGGCATGCTCGCGGCGGCGGCGGGCGGGTTGTACGCCTGCGTGCAATTAGTGGTGACGCCCGATTCGGTGTTCGGCATGCTGGTATCGGCGCAACCGGTGGTACTGACCCTGTTCGGCGGCGTCGCCTCGTTGTGGGGTCCGGTCATCGGCGCGGCCTTCCTGGTGCCACTGTCCAAGGGCCTGGATGCGACCGTGGGTTCCTACCTGCCCGGCATTCAGGGCGTGGTCTACGGCGCGGCGGTGATCGCCATCATCCTGCTGGCGCCGGATGGGCTCTATTGGACGCTGCGGGACAAGTTCAACAAGCGCCCGACGCCGAAGCCGATTCCCCAGGCCTCGAAGCCGGATCGGGTGGGCGGCAGCCGAGCGACGGCGGGCAAACCGCTGATGCGGGTGGAGAATTTGTCGAAGAATTTCGGCGGTCTGCGCGCGGTCAGCGATGTCAGTTTCGAAATCGCGGAAGGCGAAATCCTGGGGATCATCGGGCCGAACGGGGCGGGCAAGACCACATTATTCAATCTTCTCAATGGTGTGCTGCCGCCGTCGTCGGGCAGCGCGAGCTTGGACGGGGTGTCGCTGCTGGGCAAGAAGGTCCATCAGGTCTGCCACATGGGCATCGGCCGCACCTTCCAGGTGGTGCGCAGCTTTCCGCGCCTGCCGCTGATCGACAACGTGATGGTGGGGGCCTACGGCGCCGGCGTCACCGACCAGGAAGCCGCCGACGCGGCGATCCATGCCCTGCACCGGACGGGTTTGGCCGACCTCGCCGGGGTCGAAGCCGGCAGCCTGACCAACAAGCAGTTGCGCCTCATGGAACTGGCCCGCGCGCTGGCCGGTCGCCCGCGCCTGCTGCTGCTGGACGAAACCCTGGCCGGCCTCGGGCGGGAGGAATGCGACGATATCCTCGACGTGCTGAAGCGCCTGCGCGACGAAGGCATGACGATCGGCATCATCGAGCATACGATGCATGCCATGCTGCGCATCGCCGACCGGTTCGTCGTGCTCGATCACGGCGCCGTGCTGGCGTCCGGTCCACCGCGCGAAGTGGTGGAAAACCGATCGGTGATCGAAGCCTACCTCGGCAAGAAATTCCTGGCGGCGCAAAACAATGCTTGAGGTCTCGAACCTTTCCGTATCCTACGGTGGCCTGCGGGCGCTGACGGATGTCACCCTGACCGTGGCCGAGGGCCAGTTCGTGACCGTTGTCGGCCCGAACGGTGCGGGCAAAACCACCTTGTTCAAAACCATTTCCGGCGTGGTGAAACCGTCCGCCGGGAAAATCTCGTTCCTCGGCAAGGACCTCGCGACCATCTCGGCGGCGCAGCGGGCGCATCTCGGCATCGCCCATGTGCCGGAGGGGCGGCAGGTGTTCAAAACCCTGACGGTGCGAGAAAACCTCGAAATGGGGGCCTATCCCGAAGCCGGTCGTGCGAAATGGACCCACACAATCGACCGCATCCACACCTTGTTCCCCATTCTGGCCGAGCGCGCGCAGCAATTGGCCGGCACGCTGTCGGGCGGGGAGCAACAGATGGTCGCGATCGGCCGCGGACTGGCCTGCGCGCCGCGCTTGCTGATGCTGGACGAACCGTCGATGGGCCTCGCACCCGCCGTCACCGACACGATTTTCGAGCGGGTGCAGCAGATCCACAAGGAAGACGGCGTCACCATCCTGCTGGTCGAACAGCGCGTGGCCGAGGCGTTGGAACTCTCCGACCATGGCTATGTTCTGGAAACCGGGCGGGTGGTGCTGGACGGCCCGTACGAGACGCTGCTTGCCGACGATCGCGTGCGTAAATCCTATCTGGGGCTGACCTGACGGCGACCCCGCCCACACCGCAATAACCTGCTTCAATAACCTACTGGGAGACCCCGAGATGACCCCGATCAACCGCCGTACCGCGCTCGCCGGCGCCACCGTTCTGGCCGGCACCCGCTTCGCCCGTGCGCAGGCCAAGCCCGATGTGAAGCTAGCGATGCTGGTGCCCTTGTCCGGCCCCTGGGCGCGCTCCGGCCTGCTGGAGCAGATGGGCGCCCGCATGGCCATCGAAGACATCAACAACAACGGCGGCATCAAGGCACTCGGCGGCGCGAAGTTGAAACTGCTGGAATTCGACGCCGGCGAATCGGCCGAGAAAGCCAAGGACGCCGCCCAGCGGATGGTCGCGCAGGAACCCGACCTGTCCGGCGGTTTCGGCTGCTGGCTGTCCACCTTCACCCTGGCGGCGACGGAAGTGACCGAACGCGCCGAATTGCCGTGGATGACGCTGTCCTATTCGGATTTGATCACCAATCGCGGCTTCAAATACGTCTTCCAGGCATCCCCGACCGCCGATGCACAAGCCAAGGATCTTGTGCCCATCATCATGGACATGGCCGAGAAGGCCGGTGCCAAGCGCCCGAGCAAGGTGGCGCTGGTCGGCGACAATTCGGCGTCGTCGGTGAGCTTTTACAAGGCGATCCGGGAGATCGTGATCCCGGAGCAGAAGCTGATCTCGGTCGCAGACGAGATCTTCACCCCGCCGCTGGCCGACGCCACGACCATTGTGCAGAAGCTGCGGACGGGCAAACCCGACTTCGTGCTGCTGCAATCCACCAATGCCGGCGACGACAAGATCCTGGTGGATAAATTCGCGGAATTCGGCCTGACCTCGCAGAAAATGGCGATGGTCGGCGGCGGCGGTCACTGGTGCCAGCCGGAACTCACGAAGCTGACCACGAAGGAGCATCTGGAAGGCGTGATCGTCGGGCTGGCCAACTGGCCCGGCAAGGCGATGGCCGACATCACCCGCCGCTTCATCGAGCGCACCAAGGAACCCTGGTTCGGGCATGACTCGCTGTTCGGCTATACCCATGTGATGACCTATGCCGCCGCGCTCGAACACGCCGGGTCGGCCGATAAAAACAAGGTCATGCAGGCGCTGCACACCATGGACATCAAGGACGGGCCGGCGCGGTTCTTCCCCGATGGACGCATCAAATTCGACGAAAAGGGCCGCCGCGTCGGCGCCAAGCTCTGCGTGGTGCAGTGGCGCAACGGGGAACCGGTGCCGGTCTTCCCGGACGCCGTCGCCACCCACCAAGCGGTTTGGCCCCGCGCATCCTGAACAGGAGCCTGCGATGACCCCATACGAAATCTACGCCATCAAATACGCCCATAACCCGGCGGCTCGGCGGTCCAACAACTTCATCGGCGGCGACGCGCACGACGCCCCGATGCCGTTGGATTATTTCGTATGGGCGATCAAGCAGGGGTCCAGGACCATCGTCCTGGATACCGGCTTCGACGAAGCGATGGGGGTCAAGCGGGGGCGCCAGTTCCTGCGATCCCCCGCCGTGGGCCTCAAGGCCATCGGGGTGGAACCGGATGGTGTCGAGGACGTGATCCTGTCCCATATGCACTACGACCACTGCGGCAATTACGACATGTTCCCGCAGGCAAAATACCATCTGCAAGACAAGGAGATGGAATACTGCACCGGTCGCTGCATCTGCCACCCCGGCCTGCGCGGCCCGTTCGAGGAAGACGACGTCGTCGCGATCGTCCGGAAGCTGTACGCCGGACGTGTCGCATTCCACGACGGGGTCGACGAAATCGCCGAGGGCGTGACCGTCCACCATGTCGGCGGCCACAGCAAAGGCTTGCAGGTCGTGCGCGTCTGGACCGCGCGCGGCTGGATGGTGCTGGCCGCAGACGCCAGCCATTTTTATGCCAATATGGAGGAAGGCCGCGCCTTCCCGATTGTCCACAACCACGAAGACACGCTGAATGGCTACGCAACCATGCGCAAGCTGGTCAGCCAGAAGAACGGCATTATCCCCGGTCACGACCCCCTGGTGCTGGACCGCTACCCGGCCGCCGCGCCCGGATTGGAAGGGATCGTTGTCCGATTGGATGTCGAGCCAAAGGCGTGACGCCCGCCCCTATCGTTTGTTCGGTCGCGTGATTCGGATCCGCGCTCGGGGCATAGAATGATCCAGGAAGCCCGCGCTTTCCTGGCCGCCCGCGACGCCCCCGTTCGCATGGTAATCTTCGACTGCGATGGCGTTTTGATCGATAGCGAGGGTCTGACCGATCGCGTGGTCGCCGCCGAGATCGGCGATCTCGGTTGGGCAATTACCGCCGAGGAGTACCATCGACGCTTCCTCGGTACGTCGTTCCACGACATGGTCCCCTTCATCGAAACCCGGATGCGCGTCCGCCTGCCCGCCGATTGGGTCGATCGGCTGGTCGATCGCCTGATCGCGGTCTTCGCCCAGGAAGTCGAACCCATACCGGGCGCCCGGGACGCTTTGGACGGGGTCGCCGCATTGGGGATACCCTGGCGCATCGCGTCCAATTCCTCGTTCAAGGAAATGGATGCCAAATTCGCCCGCGCGGGCTGGACCGATCTGGTGCGCGGACGGCTGCACAGCGGGGCGGACATCCGGGCGCGTGGCGGGCGTGGCAAGCCGGCACCCGACATTTTCCTGGAAGCCGCCGCCGCCGAGGGGATCGATCCGGCCCACTGCCTCGTCATCGAAGACTCCGCCACCGGCGCCCGAGCCGCTCGGGCCGCCGGCATGGCGTGCCTGGGCTACAGCGCCGATAGCGACGGCGCTGCCCTGCGGGAGGCCGGGGCAATCCCTTTCCGCCCAATGCATGCCATCCCCGAGTTGCTAGATCGCGCGATTCAGACCTCCGGCGATGCCACCTTCGGTCATCGCGCTCTAGAGCGTGATCGCCTGAGGTTGACTTCAACCTCGGGCGTGAATCACCCTCTCAAACAAAGGCTTAGACCATGATCCAACGCCGAGATCGCGTGCAACCTCAAACGATCATGGTCTAAGGCCCAAGCGATGACCGTTCCGTTTCTGACGCTGATCTATCCCTGGACGAAGGCGTTCCACATCGTGTCCATGGTGGCGTGGATGGCGGGCATGTTCTACCTGCCGCGCCTGTTCGTGTACCACTGCGCCATGCAGCGCGGTTCGGCCGAGAGCGAACGCTTCAAGGTCATGGAACACCGTTTGCTGAAGCAGATCGTCAATCCCGCGATGATCGCGACCTGGGTGTTCGGCACGATGCTGGTCCTGACCCCCGGCATTATCGATTGGTCGGCGCCGTGGTGGTGGGTCAAGCTCACGGCTGTGCTGGCGATGTCGGGGTTTCACGGCGCCATGTCCAAGTGGAAACGGCAATTCATGGAGGACCGGAATACCAGATTGCACCGGTTTTATCGCATCGCGAACGAGGTTCCGACGCTTTTACTGGTTGCTATTGTCATTATGGTAGTGGTCCGGCCGTAGCCCGCCGCAGACGCCGGCCAACCGCCCGATTTCGCCCGCACATCGGTGCGTTTCGGCACCAAGCAGAGGCCTGCTGCCGCAACCCAAATCGCCGAATTATTTAGCTTTTCACTCGAAACCTGGGTCGATCGGAGGTAACATAATCGTGAATGAGTCGAATTTTGGGATGTACGCTCCGCCGGGCCTCTTGAAACGCCACGCTCAACCCGCTTAAAAAAGGTTCGGTTGCGCGCAAATTTAGCGCGAAACATAAACACTGTCAGAACAATGTGAGAGCGAGAGAGTTTTGCAGGAAGACGAGGTCGCCTATCCCACAGTGCTTATCGTCGAAGACAATCTTACTCTCGCCGACGAAATGGCCGTCTCATTGCGCCACCACAGGCTACAGCCCATTGTCGCAACCGACTGGGATAGTGCAATCGAAATCGTCTCCACCGCTGCGATGGATGTTATCGTTCTCGATCAACGGCTTGGCCCGATCGATGCGGTTCTGGCGCTGCCGCAATTGCGCGCCCTCACCCCGGTCCCGATCCTGGTGCTGACTGCAAACCAGGCCGAGGCCGATCGTATCCTGGCGCTGGAAATCGGCGCCGACGACTTTCTGCTGAAGCCGATTTCCGGCCGCGAACTGGTTGCCCGCGTCCGCGCGCATCTGCGGCGTGCGAGCGGCGGCACCGGCCCTGCCTCCGCCCCGCCCCGGTGGCGTTTCTCCTTGTCCGATCGCCGTCTGACCCGTCCCGACGGGGAGACGGTTGCACTGACCTCGGCGGAATTCGACCTGCTCGCGCAGTTGATCGAGACGCCCCATCAACCCATCGACCGCGACACGCTGACACGCCGGGTGTTGGGCCGTCCCTGGCGATCGGAAGAGCGTGCGATCGACAATCTTGTGCTGCATCTGCGTCAGAAGCTTGGACCGGGCGGCGAGCGTAGCATCGCGACCATTCGCAACCAGGGCTACGCTTTCACCGCATTCCCGTCGCCCTGACGCCGAGCAAGCGAGCGCGCCAGCGCCTGACGAAGCGCGGAACGCATTTCGGCGCCCAAAAAGGGCTTGCGCAGGAAGGCAAAGACCCCGGCTTCTCTGGCATTGGCCTCGTCCTCCGCCGTCGCGTGTCCGCTGATCAGGACCACTTCGATCCCCCGCCCGGCCTTGTTCAACCCGTCGATCCGTTGCACCAGGGCGTGCCCGTCCAGCCCGGGCATGCGAATATCGCACACGACGACGCCGACATCGTCCGTTGTCGCCAGAATGGCCCACGCCTCCGCCCCCGCCGTCGCCGTTATCACGTTGAACGCTCGGCGGCGCAGGCCCAGCGCCAATTCTTCGACGACCTCGGCCTCATCGTCGACGATCAGGACTTTCAGATCGCGCAAAGCCGGCAGGGTGGCGATCTGCATTTCGGCGGGCTTGTATTGCCCAGGGGGGGCAGACGAAACCATGGCGGGCGAGCTTTCTGGTGAGCAACGGGCGGGCTGGAGCACGACAGTATCGCGCATTACCACCATTTCTATTTCGTTTCAATCTTTGGGTTTTGTCAGCAACCGAAACCGCCTTACTATCCGAACGGAGGCAATTCGATGTCGTTTGGGATCGCAAAGCGCTGGCCGGTGGCATTACGGGCCGGGAACTGGAAGTTCACGGCGTTCGGCCTCGCACTAGCGGCGGTTTTTCTCGGTGCCACCTGGGCGACGCTCAATCGCGAGCGCATGGCGGCCGAAAACCAGGCGGTGGTGAATTCGACGAACCTAACCCGAGCGGCGGAGGAGCATGTCGTTGCGACGGTGCGGGCGATCGATCAGATTTTGCGGAATATTGCGCGCGAATATCGCAATGCACCCGATCGGTTCGATTTTCAGTATTGGCTACGAAACAGCGCATTGATGCTCGAACCGACCGAAACCAGCCTTGGGATCGCGAACGAGCAGGGTATCGTGATCCTCAACAATCTCGGCAATATCGGTTACGACGTGTCGGATCGGCATCATTTTATCGTGCATCGCGACGGCATCGTCGATGGATTGTTCATCAGCGAGCCGTCGTTCGCGCGGGGAACGTATCGTACGGCGATCCAGTTCACCCGCCGCCTCGAACGACCGGACGGCAGTTTTGCAGGTGTTGTGGCCTTCGGGTTGGATACCGATTATTTCGCCGCTTTCTATCAATCGATCTTGCTGGGCAACAATGGTGCGATCGCCCTGATCGGCCTCGACGGTATCGTCCGCGCGCGTCTTGTCGGCAACGACCGTACAGTGGGGCAATCGTTGCGATCGACCGATTTGTTTCGGCGGCTGGATCGGGAACCGATCGGTGTCAATCATATCAAATACAGCACCGACAATATTGATCGTATCGTCAGCTACCGGCGCCTGGAAGCCTATCCGCTGATCGTCGCGGTCGGTTTTTCGGCAGAGGAGGTTCTCGGTCCGTACAAAGCGTTTCGCGATCAAGTTCTTCTCGGCGCATTTGCAATCAGCATTCTCACCCTGGCACTCGGGCATTTTTCGCTCGCGGAAATCGCCCGCCGGCACGACAGCGAGCGATTGCTGAAAAGCGTGGTGGATGCGGCCCCGACGACGATTCAGTTGAAAGGCGCCGATCTGCGCATTCGTTGGGTCAACCGCGCCTATCTGGAATTTCTGGGAGCCGAGGTCGGCGACCCCGTCGGCAAACGTATCGACGAATTTCCCGGCCGCACGCCCTATGCCCGGGTGTCCGAGGCAGCCGATCGGGCGGTATTGCAAACCGGGCAACCGGTCGAGGAAATCGCGCATTATTATCCGGCTGAAAAACACCGCTCAGATCGGTACATGCTCGTCAGAAAACTGCCGATTTTCAGTCCGACCGGCGATCTCGACGGCATTTTGACGATCGGCACCGATGTTACCGAGTTACGGCACGCCGAACAGGCTGCAGCGACCGCGCGGGCGGCGGAGCGCGCGGCCGAGACCGCTCGGGCCGAGGTCGGGCGTCTGCTATCGGGTATGCCGACGGCGGTGTATCGCGGCACGATCGATGCGCAGGGCCGTATGTCCATCGCCTATGTCAGCGAGAATGCGACCGCGATCACAGGACGCCCTGCCGAGGCGATTGCCGGAAGCGATGGGTGGTACAAATACCTCGGGTCGGGCGCACAAACGGAAATCGACGCATTCTTCGCCCGCGTCCTGGCGACCGGTGAATCGCAAACCGAATATCGGCTGCCCGGAACAAGCGGAATCTGGATCCGCGATCGCGCCCGCGTCCTGGCGCGCCATGCCGACAGCACCGAGATCGTCGGCAACTGGACCGACATCTCCCGCGAACACGCGATCGAGCGTCAGGCGGTGGCAAATGCCAAACTCGCGACTTTGGGCGAACTCGCGACCGGTTTGGCGCATGAATTGAACCAGCCGATCGCGGTGATGTCGCTGGCGGCCGAAAATGCCGAAGACGCGCTTTCGGAAGGGGCGGACGGCATTCCCGCTGCCCGCATTCGGCTGGCCCGCATCGTCGATCAGGCGCAGCGGGCCAAGAATATCGTGTCGCATTTGCGCATATTCGGCCGCTCCGACAGCGGCCCGATGACGCAGGTCCGGCTGGCACAGGCGATCGACGGCGCCCTGGCGCTGGTTGGCAACCATCTGCGCAACGACGGAATTGCGGTGGAAATCGACGTGCCGGCCGCGCTACCTGCGGTCAGGGGGCGGTTGGTGCCGATAGAAAGCGTGCTGGTGAACCTGTGCATGAACGCCCGCGACGCGATGCGCGGCCTTCCCCCCGATCGCCGGCTTTTACGGATCGAGGCTGCGTCGGTGCCGCAGGGCCGCGTGGAGTTGCGGGTCGTCGATCGTGGCGGCGGCATTTCGGCCAGCGCGATGCCGCGCTTGTTCGAGCCATTTTTCACCACGAAGCCGGCGGGCGAGGGCACCGGCCTCGGCCTGTCGATCAGCCACGGCATGATGCAATCGATGGACGGTGGTCTCTCGGTCCACAACACCGAGACGGGTGCCTGCTTCGTGTTGACGATGCGGGTTGCCATCTCGGAGGACCGGGCGGGCTTAGAGTCATCCGCCAGCGACGCCCTAGAGCGCGATGACCGAAGGTGGAATCACCGGAGGTCTGAATCGCGCGAACAAACAAAAGGTTAGATCGCGATGCGTGAGCGAGAGCGAACGCATCGCGATCTGGCGCTGGTCCATCGGAACATTTAGCGCGGTCGCGCCGGGGCCGCTGGGCGGTGTTCTATCGCACTGTCCGGGCGAGCAATTTCATCGGCCCGACATCGCTTCGCTTTACCAGTCGAGGCGATATTGCTCTGGTCGCTGGCGAAACATTTCCGCATGCGCTCCGCCGGAAAATCCTTCGGCAGGGACGAGCGAGAGACTCGCCGCAGCGATCAGATTTGCCGTCAATCCGTGTCCGAGCGCCCGCGCTTCGTCCTCCAGATCGATCAAACAACACATGAGCCCGCGCACGGCGGGATCGATCGGCGTCGTCGGTCGATTCATTGTTTTATCCCCGTGTTCGAACGGCCGTGCTGGGGCTAGGGGTGGCCCGGCACGACGGCTTTTTCCAACGGTCGATATTTACGCTATTTAACAGTAACGAACTACCGTCCTATTGTCACCTTTTGTCCGCCTGCAGCGCGGCCTCGAAGTCGGTTCAAGCGCGGGTCAAACGGAAAAAACCCATGCTATCGACTGCAATCGTCCATCCGGGGGGAACGACGACGGTGGAGTCCAACGCCTCCACAACGATGGGGCCGGACAAGACGGTGCCGGCCACCATACCGTCGCGCCAATAGACATCGGTATCGACGAATCCCGTTGCAGGAAACCAAACGCGCCGCGTGCGGACCCGCGCCGCCGCCGCATCGCCGGGCCGGGAGAGTTGCAAATCCTCCCGCCGGCCGACCGCCGTCAGACGCAGGGTGACCAGTTGCACCGGCTCCGCCCGGTTGGCATGCCCGTAGGTCTGTAGGTGGCGGGCATGGAACGACTCTGCCAGGGCATCCAGCGCGGCCCGATCGATCGGCCCCTCCGCCACTGGCACCGTCAATTCGTAGGCCTGCCGCCGGTAGCGCACATCGGCCATGCGAACCAACGCCCGCCGTTCGACTGGCACTTTGGCGGCATCCAGCATCGCCGCACCCGCCACCTCCATCGCCGCAAAGACATCCCCGACCCGCTCGGCGGTTACCGTCCCGAGGTCGGCATACAGCGTGCGGGCATAATCCCGCTTGAGGTCGGTCGCCACCAGGCCCAAAGCCGAGAAGGCGCCGGGCGCGGGGGGCACGATCACTTCGGGAATGCCCAGTTCCTCGGCCAATGCAGCGGCATGCACGGGGCCGGCGCCACCGAAGGCGATCAGGCCGAATTCCCGTGGATCGTGCCCGCGCTCGACCGACACGATCCGCAACGCCTGCGCCATATTGCTATTCACAATCCGCACAATGCGCTCGGCTGCATCCACCGCCGACAAGCCGAAATGCACGCCGACATCCGCGAGCACCGCGCGTTCGGCCGCCGCTGCGTCGATCGGCAACCCACCGCCGAGCAGCGCCGTGCGGTCGAGGTAGCCAAGCACGACGTTTGCGTCGGTGACGGTGGGATGGACGCCGCCGCGCCCGTAGGCGGCCGGTCCGGGGGCGGCCCCGGCGCTATGGGGGCCGACTTTCAACGCGCCGCCCGGATCGACCCAGGCGATGGACCCGCCGCCGGCACTGACCTCCGCCAGATCGATGACGGGCACCCGGATCGGGTGGCCGGTGCCGTGCATCCAGCGCTTTGTATTCGCCGCCCCGCCGACTTCGTACTCCGCCGTTACCGCGACCGTGCCGTTCACAATCACGCTCGCTTTGGCCGTGGTGCCGCCCATGTCGAAGGAAATCAGGTTGGGCCGGCCGAGTTGCCGCCCCGCGAGCGCGGCCGCGATGACCCCAGCGGCAGGGCCGGATTCGACGGCCATCGCTGGCATGCGCAGCCCCTCGGCAATGTCGAATACGCCGCCGGAGGAGCCCATGACGTGCAAGGCGGGCAGGCCGAGGTCGGTGGTTGCTTGCGACAACCGGTCGAGATACCCGGCCAGCAACGGACCGACATAGGCGCAGACCGCCGTTGTACTGGCCCTCTCGAATTCACGAATCTCAGGCAGGACCTCGCACGATAGGAACACCCCGACATCGGGCAGCGCCGCGCGCAAGGCTTCGCCGACGCGCCGTTCGTGGGCGTCGTTCAAAAATGAAAACAGGAAAGAAACGGCGACGGTTTGCAGATCGGCCGCCCGAATCGCCGCAATCAGCGCCGGCAGTTCGTCTTCCGCCAGCGGGATCGCAACCGCGCCCTGGGCGTCGATACGCTCCGTTATCTCGAACCGATGGCGCCGAGGCACCAGCACATTCGGCGCGTCCTGAAAGAGATCGTACAGATCGGGGCGGGAGGATCGGCGGAGTTCCAGCAGATCGCGGAACCCCCGTGTCGCGACAAAACCGGCCTTGGCGCCTTTATGCTCCAGCAGCGCGTTGGTGACGACCGTGGTGGCATGGGACAGCAGCACCACGTCGGCCGGGTCGATCGCGTTTTCCGCCAGGCCGCGCCGGATGCCGTCGATCACAGCCGCGCCGAAGTCGTGAGGGGTCGTCAGCACCTTGGCGATGCCGATGCGGCCGGTTCCTTCTTCCACCAGGGCGACGTCGGTGAACGTGCCGCCGATGTCGATGCCGATTCGCCAGGGCATGAGGCAACTCCCGTAAGAACACCCCATCGTTGCGCAGGCCGCAGCCGGCGGCAACGGGCTTTACGCGATTATCACCCGTTGGCGGCGATCAATTGGCGCAGGCGGGTGGCGCCGGCCGGCCCCTTTAACGCATCGCGCCAATTCGCCTCCGCCACCCGCTGATGCGCGTGGACGGCTTCGTCGGCACCGGTGATCATCGCGACGCCGGTATGGGCGGTGGGATGGGTGTCCGGGCGGAACGGGTTGATCGCCAGCGACACCCGGTCGCGCGCGCGCATGATCTTGAACGACGCACTGGGTTCCACCCCGGCGATCAAGCCGAACTGCAGGCCCATCGGTTCGGTTTCCATCAGGTTGGCGATGTTCTCGATTTCCTTCGACGCAACCTCCCGGCAGACCCGGCGCAGCCGATCCGATGTCGCAATGCCATTCGCGATGCCGCTCGCCAGCATGTTTTGCACCGCAGTCAAGGATATCATGGCGATGATGCCGGGGCGGCGCATCGTGTACATGCGCTTGCGGGCCATCATGATGCCCATCAACTGTTCCGCCTGACTGCGCAGGGCAATCCGCTCGTCGCCGGCCTGTTCGGTCGCTTCGTCGAACACGGCCGCCATCGTGGAATCGTAGGTGTCCGAGGTCGTGAGGTAGCAAAGCGGCCCGGCCAATTGCAGAATTTGGTCGGTGGTTTCTTCCACCTGACGGATGCGTTCCGCATAGCCGATCGGACGGCTGTAATACTCCACCCCGATGCCAAGCAGCGAAAGCGGGGAGATTTTCAGCAGTTCGGCCAATCGCTTGATGGTATCGAGCTTGATCACCTCGCCCTTTTCGTACCGGTACAGCGCGGCACGGGACACACCGAGGCGGGCGGCGATTTCCTCGGCCCGCAAACCGGACTCCAGGCGATAGGCCCGCAACTGCTGACCGATTTCGGTGAACCGCATCGACATATGTTTGCTCTCCTGGCTGTCCCCGGCCCACAGCGGTCCCTGGCCCACCAAAATACGAAAGGCGCCAGCCCCAGCGCCGGACTCGGCAAGGACCGAGTCTCAGAACCGTTACCGGACGCCTTTCTATGTCACAGAAGGCTGTTTTTCAAGCCCATTCAAAATTTATGGGACTCGGCTTCCCCGCAGGAGCGGGTTCGGCAGCCTCAGTCGCGCATGCTGTACCCCGCCATGTTCTCGATCGCCAACACCAGCGCCGAGTGATCCAGATCCCCCGCGCCCTTCGCCATGCAGGACGCCATCATCTGCTGTGCGATCGCCGTGTTGGGCAACGACAGATTGAGGTCCTTGGCCGACGACAGCGCCAGATTCAAATCTTTCTGATGCAGCCGGATGCGGAAACCCGGATTGAACGTTCCGTTCAACATCCGTTCGGCATGCACCTCCAGAATACGGGACGATGCAAAACCGCCCATCAGCGCCGCGCGCACCTTGGCCGGATCGGCCCCGGCTTTGGACGCGAAGACCAATGCCTCCGCCACCGCCTGGATATTCAGCGCGACGATGATCTGGTTGGCGACTTTGCAGGTTTGGCCAGTGCCATTCTCGCTGCCGATATGGGTGATATTCTTGCCCATCAGGTCGAACAGCGGCTTGGCGCGGGCGAACGCCGCGTCGGGACCGCCGACCATGATGGTCAGGCTGGCTGCCTTCGCGCCGACTTCGCCGCCGGACACCGGCGCATCGACGTAGTCGCACCCCAGTGCATTGATCCGGGCGGCAAAGTCTTTGGTGGCAACGGGGGAGATCGAGGACATGTCGATAACCAGCGTCCCCGCCTTCAATCCGCCGGCAACCCCGTTTGCGCCGAACAGCGCGTGCTCGACATCGGGGGTATCGGGCACCATCAGGATCACGACATCGGCCTGCGCCGCAACGCTGCCCGCATCCGCCACGACCGTCGCCGCCGCTCGGATTTCGTCGGTCAGGCTGGCACGCTCCGGCACGATCAGCGTGTGTCCGCCATTTTTGAGATTGAGCGCCATCGGGCGCCCCATGATGCCGAGGCCGACGAATCCGATTTTCATGATGGTTGTCTCCTTATTGTGAAACTATCGAGCGACGAAGCGTTCGCGCCAACCCAGGCCGGCAACGGTGTCCCCGGCCGGCCGATACTCGCAGCCAACCCAACCGGTGTAGCCGAGTTCGTCCATCCGACCGAACAGGTAGGCCCAACCGATCTCCCCGGTGCCGGGCTCGTTGCGGGCCGGCACGTCGGCGATCTGCATATGGGCGATCACCGGCATGTGCTTTTCCATCCGCTTGGCGATATCGCCCTCGGTGATCTGCACATGGTACAGGTCGAATTGGAGGCCGAGCCGATCGCGGCCGATGGCATCGATAACGGCAGCGCCTTGGGCCTGGGTGTTGAGGAAATAGCCGGGCATGTCGCGATGGTTGATCGGCTCGATCACCAGCTTGACCCCGGCGGGGTAGGCCTGTTCCGTCGCCCAGGCGAGATTGGCCGCATACAGCGCCGCTGCGGTTCCCGGTGCGACGTCGGCGGCAGGGATGCCGGCCATGCAGTGGACATGCCGGCAGTCCAGTGCGGCGGCGTAATCCAGCGCCCGCTTCACCGCCTCCCGGAATTCGCTTTGCCGGTTCGGCAGGCTGGTCAGCCCCCGCTCCCCATTCGCCCAATCGCCGGGCGGCATGTTGAACAGGGCCTGGGTCAGACCCTCCCCTTTCAGGCGGGCGCGAATCTCGGCGGCGGGGAAATCGTAGGGAAAAAGGAACTCCACCCCTTCGAACCCGGCCTTGCGCGCGGCGGCAAAGCGGTCGAGGAACGGGACCTCGTTGAACATCATCGACAAATTGGCCGCAAAGCGTGGCATGGTGGACCCTCCCGTATTATGCGGGCGGAGGCTACAAGCCGCTGGATCGCATGACCAGACTGGATGTACCGAAAGCATGATTGCAGAACGCATCCTGATGGGGTTGCTGCTGGGGGGCGTGGCCATCGGCTGCGTGCTGGTGCTGTACCCCTTTATCTCCGCGCTGCTTTGGGCCGCGATCCTGGTGTTCACCACCTGGCCAGCGTTCGAGTGGCTGCGGGATCGGCTGGCGCTGCGGCGGTCGATTGCGGCCGGCGCGATGGTGGCGCTGACCGCGATCGTCGTGGTGCTGCCGATCGCCCTGGCGGCGCCGAGCCAGGCGGACGATATCGGGCGGCTGCGGCGGGCGATGGAGGATGCACTGCGCGGCGGCTTGCCGGCATCCCCCGGGTGGCTGTTCGATATTCCCCTGATCGGCCAGAGCCTGGGCGAGTTGTGGAACCATTGGGCCGACGATATCGGCGTCATGCTGGTGGCCATGCAGCCCTATCTGGGCATCGTGCTGGAGAACGGGCTGCATCTGGTGCTGGGTATCGCCAGCGGAGTGCTGATGTTCCTCCTGGCGCTCTTCGCCGCCTTCTTCGTCTACATACACGGCGACGCGATGGCCGCTCGGCTGAAACTGCTGCTGCAACGCATTGCCGGCGCGCGGGCGGATCGGCTGATCCTGGTGACCGGCAACACGGTGCGCGGGGTGGTTTACGGCATCCTGGGCACCGCGATCGTGCAGGGCATTCTGACGGCGATCGGCCTGGGTCTGTGCGGCGTCCCTCGGGCGATGCTGCTGGGCGGCGCGGCGGGGTTGTTGGCGGTGCTGCCGGTCGGACCGCCAGTGATCTGGATCCCCGCGGCGCTGTGGCTGCTGGGCACCGGACATCCGGGCTGGGGCGTGTTCCTGGCGATCTACGGCACGGTGGTGATTTCCGGCGCCGACAGCATCATTCGACCGTGGTTCATCGCCCGAGGCGCCGATCTGCCCTTCCTGCTGACGGTGCTGGGCGTGCTGGGCGGCGCCCTGGCATTCGGCCTTTTGGGCATCTTCCTCGGCCCGGTGCTATTGGGCGTGGGTTACACCTTGATGAACGAATGGGCGCGCGGGACCGAGGAAGCCCCATGACCGACGCCCCGCCGCCCAACCGTCTGCGGTCGCTGGTCGGCCTGGCGTTGTTCGGCGCGTTGTTTGCCGGTGTCTGGTTCGTCATGAGCGAGCTGCGCGCCTCCGCCCGGTTGCAGGATTGCTACGCATCGGGTCGGCGGGATTGCGTGAGGATCGACAGCACCGGGGCGCATCCCAACCGCTAGCCAGCCGATGGCCGCACGATTTCCCAAGGACGGCGCTCGGCGCGGAACCCATTGACGTGCATCAATGAAAATCCGGGGGGCGATGGCATGGTGCGGCTACGGGAACACATCGCAGGAGGATTTCCATGCCGACTTTCCAGGATCGGGAACAGGCGTTCGAAGCAAAATTCGCCCATGACGAGGCGTTTCGTTTCCTCGTTGCCGCCCGCCGCGACAAGCTGTTCGCGCATTGGGCCGCCGCCACTGTCGGGTTGGCGCCGACGGACGAAGAAGCCCTGGTCGCGGCGGTCCTGAAGATCTCCAACGCGCGCGGACACGATGAGGCGACGCTCGGATATATTTCTGGCATCATGGCTGCCCATGGGATGACCGGTGTCAATCTGTCCGATGCCCTCGCCATCTGCGAACAAGAGGCACGGCGGCAACTGACCGAGCATCCCCCGGCGGGCTAAATCCTACTGTAGCATGAGGTAGACGACGACCAGGTGCCTGGGGGTCGCGCGATTCAGACCTCCGGTGATTCCGCCTCCGGTCATCGCGCTCTAAAAATCTAGATCGTCGTAATGTTTCGGCGGGATCGTGCCCGCCACGCGGTCCATCAGCAGGCCCCGGAAACTCGGCCGGCATTTAACCCGAGCATACCAGTCCTTGGCGGCGGGGCTGACAGACCAGTCGACGTCGCCGATGAAGTCGAGCGAGGACAAATGCGCAGCGGCGGCGAAATCCGCCAACGACAGGACCGAACCCGCCAACCATTTGCGGGTTTCCGCCAACCAGCCGATGTAATCCAGATGGTAGCGCAACGCGGTGTAGCCGGTCCGCATCGCGCCGGCGTCGGGGTTTCCGCGCCCGGCCATGCGCCGCAGGTGTTTCTCGCCCAGCAGGTTCTGCGTCACCTCGTGCCCGAACTTACCGTCGAACCAAGCCGTCAGACGCCGCACCTCCACCCGTTCCGCCAAGGTGTGACCCATCAGGCTGTGGTCGGGATAGGCTTCGTCGAGGTATTCGCAGATCACCCCGGAATCGGGAATCGTGAGGCCGTTGTCCTCCTCCAGGGTGGGGACGGTGCCGGCGGGATTGAGGGCAAGATACGCCTCCCGCCGTTCCCAGGGTTTTTCGACCCGAAGTTCGAACGGCAAGCGCTTTTCGGCCAGCACAAGGCGAACCTTGCGGGCGTATGGCGATAGCGGGAGGTGATAGAGCACACGCATTGGCAGGCTTATTGCACCCGTACGCGCGTCGCGCCAACCCGAACGCACGCCGATTCCGCAGACGTATCTATCTGCACGCGCCGATTGCCGTCCAAACGTGCCAGCGCAACCGCCACGTCAATGCGCGGCCGGCGCGCTCGGCGCTGCGGCACGCCTTCCGCCCCGACGGAAACGACGCAGATAGATCGGCACGATCTGCTCCAGCGGCGTCGGATCGACCCCCAACTCGACCAGCCCCGGCATCCCGGACGCCACGACATTGTCCCGCGTCAGCATCGCCAGTTGGTCACGGGTTAGCAATTTGCCCGGCAGTCTTTCCAATACCATCGCCTGCAGGCGTGCGACGCAGGGGGGCAGCGCGAGGATCGGTCGGCAATGCCCGGTCTCGGCCAGGATGTAGTCCATCAAAGCGCGCATGCTCAAAGCGCGGGGGCCGCCGAGTTCGAAGACCCCGCCGACCGCGTCGGGCCGGGTCAGCGCCGCAAGGACGGCATCGGCGACATCGCCGACATAGACCGGTTGCAGCTTCGTCGCGCCGGCAATCACCGGTAGCACCGGGAACGCTCGGATCATGCCGGCGAAGCGGTTGAAAAACTTGTCTTCCGGCCCGAATACCACCGAAGGGCGCAGGATCGTCGCGCCGGGGAAACTCTGCCGCACCGCCTGTTCCCCGGCGGCTTTGCTGGTGCCGTAGCGGCTGGGACTCGCGGGATCGGCACCGATCGCCGACAGATGCACAAGGCGCGACACACAAGCTGCGGCGGCCAAATGGGCGACGCGACCGGCGCCATCGGCGTGGATGGCCTGGAACGTGGCACCGCCGCTTTCGGCCAGAATGCCGGTCAGATTGACCACAAATTCGGCCCCCAGAACCGCGCGGGCAACAGCGGCGTCATCGGTGACGGGGGCGGCGAGGACGACGATCTGCCCCACTGCGCCCGTGGTCTTGAGGAACAGCGCAGCCTCGGGGTCGCGCACTGCGATTCTTACCACATAGCCGCGTTGCGCCAGACGCTTGACCACGTAACGTCCGATAAACCCCGAGCCGCCAAAAACGGTCGCTATTCTCTGGTTCGCCATTGCCGATCGCTCCCGCCATTCGTTCGTGCGGTCTTTTGGCACGGGAAATCGTACGCCAAAAGCCCTTAAGGCGGTTGACGACCGCCCCGGCGCCAGTTACATCGCCGCCCCTACCGACGCGGTGCGCCGCGATTGCTCCTGATGCCCAGGTGGCGGAATTGGTAGACGCGCAGGTTTCAGGTACCTGTGGCCGCAAGGTCGTGGAAGTTCGAGTCTTCTCCTGGGCACCATTTCGTTCGCCGCTCGGCGGGCTGGCAACATGAGCACAACGCAATTCATGGCAAACGCGACCATACACCTACACCGGCACGACCTGCCGGACGGGCTTTCCCTCGGCCCCATCGTGGCCGTGGACACGGAAACCATGGGCTTGCGACCGCATCGCGACCGGCTTTGCCTGGTGCAGATGTCGTCCGGCGACGGGCACGCACATCTCGTACAGCTGATCCCGCAATCCCTCGGTGGGCGCGGCTTCGACTGCCCCAACCTCGCGCGGCTGATGGCCGATCCCGCCACGATCAAGCTGTTCCATTTCGCCCGCTTCGACGTCGCGGTGCTCCAGCATAGCCTGGGCATTACGGTCGCGCCGTCCTACTGCACCAAAATCGCCGCCAAGCTGGTGCGCACCTTCACCGATCGGCACGGTCTGAAAGATCTGTGCAAGGAACTGCTGGGCGTCGATTTGTCCAAACAGCAGCAGACCTCCGACTGGGGCGCGACCGAGTTGACGTCCGAACAACTGGCCTACGCCGCGTCCGATGTGCTCTATCTGCATCGCCTGTGGGAAAAGCTGGACGCGCTGCTGGTGCGCGAGGGACGGCGGGAACTGGCGCAGGCTTGCTTCGATTTCCTGCCGACCCGCGGGCGCCTCGACCTGCTGGGCTACGAAGACCCGGACGTCTTCCATCATTGAAACCGCCGCGCCGTGCGACACGCTGCGACGCCGTGTAACATTTCGATATGCGCGGCGCGTTGACCCCCTGTAGACCGGGGACCATAGAAGACACGAACGTCAAAGCGGACCCGCATTGCCCCACGACTCAATCCTCACCGATCGTCGGACCACGGACGCCATCTCCGACCTGGATGTGGCGCGTCAAGTCTTGACGACCGAGGCAGCGGGCCTGCACGCGCTTTCCAACAGCCTGGATCGCAGCTTTGCCGCCGCCGTTGATCGACTGAGCACCGCGACCGGACGCATCGTCGTCACCGGCATGGGCAAGTCGGGGCACGTGGCGCGCAAGATCGCGGCGACCCTGGCATCGACCGGGGCGCCGTCGCTGTTCGTGCATCCGGCGGAAGCCTCGCACGGCGATCTCGGCATGATCGTCGAGGGCGACGCGGTGTTGGCGCTGTCCAACTCCGGCGAAACGGCGGAACTCGCCGATCTCGTGGAACATTGCCACCGCTTCGGACTGCCGCTGGTGGCGATCACCGCGCGGGCGGAATCGGCCCTGGCCACCGCCGCCGACGTGGCGCTGCTGCTGCCGCCGGCCGCCGAGGCATGCCCCATGGGCCTCGCCCCCACCACCTCCACCACCATGCAAATGGCGCTCGGCGATGCCTTGGCGGTCGCGCTGCTGACCCGACGCGGCTTCACCGCGCAGGATTTCCGCCGCTTCCATCCCGGTGGGCGGTTGGGCCAGCGACTGCGCCGGGTGAAAGATGCCATGCACAAGGGCGACGCCCTGCCGCTGGCGACCCCCGACACGCTGATGGATCGCGCTTTGGTCACGATGACCGAAAAGCGGTTCGGCTGCCTCGGCGTGACCGGACCCGACGGTCGCCTGATCGGGATCCTGACCGATGGGGACCTGCGCCGCGCGATGGCGCCGGATTTGCTCACCCGTCCGGTCGGAACGATCATGACGCGGGACCCCCGCACGATCGGCCCCGACGCCCTGGCGGATGAGGCGTTGCGCGCGATGAATGCCTCCGAACGCCGGGTCACCGCGCTGTTCGTGGTCGATGCCGCCGGCACGCCGGTCGGCATTCTGCATCTGCACGACCTGCTGCGGGTGGGGCAGGCATGATACCGCCCAACGCCCAGATTGCCGGATATCCCTCCACCACCCATGCCCCCCGGGAACGGTCCGCGCCGGAGCCCGGCCGGCTTGCGCGTCGGCGGATCCTGATCACGCTGACGAAATACCTGTTGCCGCTGGGCGCCATCGCGCTGCTGACCACCATTGCGCTGTGGCCCGATCTGAATGGGCGCAAGGACAACAAGCGGTTTTCCCTGGCCAATGTCAGCGGCGAGATCGAGGGCGCGAAGCTGAAACACGCCCGCTACCACGGCGTCGACGCCAGCGGTCAGCCCTATACCATGACCGCCGACAGCGCCCGTCAGATGGACCCCGAACGGGTGGAACTGAGCAAGCCGCAGGGCGATATGGTGCAGGGCAGCGGCGTTTGGCTGAACCTGAAAGCCGAGCATGGCATCTTCGTGCAGAAATCGAACACGCTGGATTTGTGGGAAAACGTGGTGCTCTACCGCGACGACGGCACGACCTTGACCACCGCCAGCGCCACGTTGGACATCGCGAACAATACCGCGACCGGCGGGGAGCCTGTACATGCCGAGGGACCGTTCGGCGTCATGGACGCGCAAGGATTTACCGTGGCAGAAAAAGGTACCGCCATTCAGTTCGCCGGCCCCGCCCGCGTCGTGCTGAACGCGGCCACGCCATGAACCGCGTCGCTTTGGCGCTGACCCTGGCGTTGGGCCTGCCGTCCGGCGCGATGGCGCAGCAGCTCGATCTATCGCATGGCGGCCCGATCGATATCACCGCGCGCGACGGGATCGACTGGCGTCAGGACGAGCAAGTGGTGATCGCCCACGGCGACGCCAAGGCGGTACGCGGGGATGTCACCGTTCTCGCGGACACGTTAACGGCCTGGTATCGGCCGAAAGCCGGGGCGCAGGCGGCGTCCGCTGGGCCAGTGTCCAGCACATCCGGCCCCGCCGCAACCGATGCCGGCGGCAACGAAATCTACAAATTACAGGCGCTCGGCAACGTGCGTATCTTCACCGCATCCGACGTCGTCATCGGCGACCGCGCTGTCTACGACATCGACCAAGCGGTGCTGACAATGACCGGCCGAGCGCTGAAACTCACCACACCGACGCAGATCCTGACCGCTCGGGATACGTTGGAATACTGGTCGCAGAAACATATGGCCGTGGCCCGTGGCGATGCCGTCGCGGTCACCAACGACGCCCGCCGCATCGCCGCCGATACGCTGGTGGCCTACACCGCCGCCGGGGAACCGCCGCCGCCGGTCGGCGCGAAACCGGCAACCGGCGCGGCGCCCGCCGATCCCGCCGCAGCCTCCGGCAAGTTGGAAAAGGTCGAGGCGTTCGGCCATGTATCGCTGCGCACCCAGACCGATACCGTCACCGGGGATCGGGGCGTTTACGTGCCGGATACCGGGATGGCACGCCTCGGCGGGCAGATCCGGATCACCCGCGGGCAAAACCAGCTCAACGGTGCGGAAGCCATCGTCAACATGAAAACCGGCGTCGCTCGGCTTGTCTCGGGCGCGGGTTCGCGGGTGCAGGGCCTGGTTATTCCGAACGACGAGACGAACCAGACCCTGACCAACGGCGCCGGCACGGGAACGCCTGCAACGGGCAAACCGCCCGCTGCGAAAGCCAAACCATGAGCCAGACCGCCGCCTCCGCCCCGTTCGCAGCGGGAACGCGCGTCCTGCCGTCTGCGTCCGGTTTGGCCGGGGGCATTGCCGGGGGCACCGGTCTGGTCGCGACCGGCGTGGGGAAAACCTACAAGAAGCGCCCGGTGGTGCGGAATGTCTCGATTGGGTTGCGCCGGGGTGAGGCTGTGGGCCTGCTAGGCCCCAACGGCGCGGGCAAGACCACCACATTCTACATGATCGTCGGCTTGGTGCGGCCGGACACCGGTAGCATCCAACTGGACGGCGCCGATATCACCACCCTGCCGATGTACCGCCGCGCCCGCCTGGGCATCGGCTACCTGCCGCAGGAGGCCAGCGTCTTCCGTGGCCTGTCGGTCGAGCAGAACATCATGGCGGTGCTGGAAGTGGTGGAGCCCGACAGCGACACCCGCGGCCTGATGCTGGACGAGTTGCTGGCCGAATTCGGCATCGCCCATCTGCGCCGCACCCCCTCCCTCGCGCTATCGGGCGGGGAACGTCGGCGGGTGGAAATCGCCCGCGCCTTGGCGAGCCAGCCGTCCTACATCTTGTTGGACGAGCCGCTGGCGGGCATCGACCCGATCGCGGTCGGGGAAATCCGCGACCTTGTAGGCCATCTGAAGAATCGCGGTATCGGCGTGCTGATTACCGACCACAACGTGCGGGAAACATTGGAGATTATCGACCGAGCCTACATCATGCACGACGGTCAGGTGCTGATGGAAGGGCGCCCGGATGAGGTTGTGGCGAACGAAGACGTCCGCCGCGTCTACCTGGGCGAACGCTTTACCCGCTGATCGGTTCGATCGGGCATCCGGCGCCCGCACGAGAAATTGTATGCAGTTGCCGCCCAACTTGCACGGTAATTGCATCCGAACATCCGTTTGCTGTTGACCTTGTTCCGTCGTGGTCGATAATCGCCCTCGCATGGCGCTAACCCCTCGTCTCGATTTACGGCAAAGCCAGACCCTGGTCATGACGCCCCAGTTGCGTCAGGCCATCCAGTTGTTGCAATTCAATAACATGGAAGCAGCAACGTTCGTGGAAGCCGAACTGGAACGGAATCCGCTGCTGGAGCGGGACGAATCGAACGACAATCCGGACCTGGAACGCGCCGCGCTGGATCAGACGGTGCAGCGCACCACCACCGCGACCGACACCGCCGTTGCAGTCCAGGCCGAAACCCTGCCGGCCGAGGGTGCGGCGCCGCTGGATACCGATTACAGTGAAAATTACGACGCCGGCGGCGTGAGCGACGGCGCCCCCGGCATGAACCGCATCGAAGGCAGCGGCGGGAACCAGAGTTTCGACGGCGATGATCGGGGGATCGACGACCTCGCGGACACGCGGAAGCCGCTGCGGGAATATCTGGGCGAACAACTCCGCCTGAGTTTCAACGACCCCATCGATCGCATGGTCGGCGCGCACTTGATCGCCCTGCTCTGCCCCGCCGGCCGATTGACCGCAGCGCCCATCGACATCGCCACCGCCATGAACCTTCCGCTGGTTCGGGTCGAGGATGTGCGCCACCGCATGATGGGTTTCGACCCGCCGGGATTGTTCGCCCGCGATCTGGCGGAATGCCTGGCGGCCCAGTTGCGGGAGAAAAACCGCCTCGATCCCGCGATGCAGATCCTGCTGGACAATTTGCCGCTGCTGGCCGCCCGCGAAACCCGCAAGCTGATGGGCTTGTGCGGGGTCGATGCCGAAGACATGGCGGAGATGATTGCCGAGATCCGCGCGTTGGATCCAAAGCCGGCGGCGACATACGATAGCGTCCCAGCCCCGCCCGTGGTGCCCGATATCCTGATGCGGCCCAACCCGGACGACACCTGGACGATCGAGTTGAACCCCGACACCATGCCGCGTGTCCTGGTAAACGAGCGATTTTACGCTCGCATCGCGCCGAAGGCGAAGAAGGACGAAAAAATCTTCCTGTCGGAGCGTTTGGCCAGCGCCAATTGGTTGGTGCGCTCGTTGCAGCAACGGGCGCAGACGATTTTGAAAGTAGCGGCGGAAATCGTGCGCCAACAGGATGCTTTTTTACGCCATGGCGTGGCCTATTTGCGCCCGCTGATTTTGCGCGACATTGCCTCGGCGGTCGAATTGCACGAAAGCACGGTCAGCCGGGTAACGGCGAATAAATATATCGCCACGCCGCGGGGCTTGTACGAGCTGAAATATTTCTTTACCGCCGCGCTTCAATCGTCCACTGGCGGGGACACCCATAGTGCCGAAGCGGTGCGTCACCGCATCCGCGCCCTGATCGACGCCGAGCCTGCCAACGACATCGTTTCGGACGACACTTTGGTGACGTTGCTGCGCAAAGAAGGTGTGGACATAGCCCGGCGAACGGTGGCCAAATACCGGGAGGCGCTGCGCATCCCCAGTTCGGTTCAGCGTCGGCGGGAAAAGGCGATGCACGCCTAGTGGTCAGAATTTGACCACCAGGCTCTGATTTGGTGGGCCGATTCACCTAACGCTTGGGACTCAAGCGCTAGGAACGGACCACTAGGGCGCACGTGTCGCCGATACCGCTCCTTCCACCGGGGGAGAGACTGACATGCAAATCACGGTATCCGGAAAACAAGTCGAATTGTCCGATGCGCTGCGCATCCGGGTCGGCACGAGCCTGGACCTGATCGCCAGCAAATATTTCGAACACGCCATAGAAGCGCACGTCACTTTCAGTCGGAGCCGAAGTAACTTTACCTGCGACATCAACCTGCACGCCGGTCGCGGACTGCAATTGCGCGGCGAAGGCGAAGCGGCCGAGGCGAACGCCGCGTTCGACCACGCCGCCGAACATGTTGCCAAGCGCCTGCGCCGCTATCGCCGCCGGGTGAACGAGCACCATCGCGACCTCGCGCATCGGGAACGCCCGTCCACCGCCCGCCAATTCATCTTGCAGCAGGAGGAAGAAAGCGCCGAGGAACCGGCAACCCATCCCGCCGTTATCGCCGAAACCGCAACCGAAATCAGCGTGTTAACGGTTGGCGAGGCAGCGATGCGACTCGACCTTGCGCATCAGGCAGTCTTGATGTTCCGCAACAGCAAATCGGGCGAATACAACGTGATCTATCGACGGGAGGACGGCAACCTCGGCTGGATCGACCCGGCGCGTTAGAACGCGGTGCGTTTACTTGCACTCCCGTATCGCGCGGTCGCGGTTCCTTCGATCGCGGGATACGGGCTTACGGCGGTTCCGGCTGGCGTCATCGTGCGCCGAACCGGATCGGTGGGGCGTGTCGGGCAACCGGCGCGCCCTTTATCGGGGTTCGCAGTCGGGTGATCGTTTCTCACGCCCATAGATTCATCATCCTCCTTCCCTGGAAAACTGCCAGTTCCACCCTGCATGCTCGACTTTCGGCACTGAACGACAGTCCGTATAGCCGGCTGTATTATTTTTCTCGGTATTTGAATCGCGTCACCCATCAGCATATCGGCTGTGCCGAATTCGCGGCATATCCGGAATCTCGGCTGGGGTACAAAACCGCTGCCTTCGTGCGCAATCCCTACGACCGGGTTTATTCCGGTTTCATTCAGGTACAGCGCGATCTGCGCACCCAGGTCGATGCGCCTTTTCCCTCGCCCTGGATCCGGGAACTGGTATTGCAACAATTGGAGGAAAATCGGCAGCGACTGATAGCGGCGGATGGCGACTTTGATCGTTGGGTCGCTGCGTTGCCGGAACATCGCATTCGTGCCGTCGGGATCAACACCAGCTTCCCCCTGCATCCAGCGCATTATTGGACGCATCTATGCGGCGAACGCTACGTGTCCTTCGTTGGCACGGTGGAAAATTTCGAACACGACCTTATGGCGTTCTGTGCCGAGGTCGGCATTGCGGTTCCGCCGCGCATCGACCGGAATGTTTCGGGGAATGCGGTCGCCCCGGTGGGAACCTACCGGTATACCGGCGCCATGAATGCGGCATCCATCGAGCGGATAAATACGCTCTTTCACGACGATTTCGAATTGTTCGGTTACCGCAAGATCGGTGCGTAGGGCGAACGGATGAACCGCGCCGGCTGTCGGCCGCACGATGGCGGCCGACGGGTTGCGTCCTATTTAATGCGGCCCATGTCGCGCAGCTTTTCCACCACGTTACCCATCATGCCGAAATACGGCTTCACGTTGGACAGATCGCGGATGGCGCCGAGCGAATCCCGAACCATTTCGATCGAGACAGGTTCGGCCGGATCGAATTGCGCGCCCTCGGTAACGAAATATTGTACCCGAGCATAACCGCCTGCGGTGGCGGCCATGATTTCGCCGTTCTGGTCGCATTCTTCGCTGCACAGCCATGCGACCATCGGAGAAACGAGTTCCGGTTTCATCCACGGCGCGATATCCGGCGGCAGCAACGATTCCGTCATCCGCGTATAAGCCGACGGGGAGATCGCATTCAGTCGAATATTGTATTTCGCGCCCTCGTGCCGCAGCACGTTGATCAGCCCGTTCACTGCCATTTTCGCCGCGCCGTAATTGGCCTGACCGAAATTGCCGACAGTGCCGGAACCCGACGTGGTCACGACGATGCGCCCGTAGCTTTGCTTGCGCATGATCGGCCACGCGGCCTTGATGCAATATGCGGTGCCGAAATGATGCACTTGGTTGACGAACTCGTAGTCCGCCATCGACATATTGTTGAACGCTTTATCGCGCAGGATGCCGGCGTTGTTGACCAGAATATCCAGCCGGCCCCAGGTGTTCATTGCGGTATCGATAATACCCTGCGCGGATGCCTCATCGGCGACCGAGTTGTAGTTCGCCACGGCCTGCCCGCCGGCCGCAACGATTTCCGCCACCACGGCATCGGCGACGCGGTTGGCACCGCCGGTACCATCGACCGATCCGCCGGGATCGTTCACCACGACCTTGGCGCCTCGGGACGCCAGCAGCAGCGCATGGCAGCGACCCAGGCCGGCGCCGGCCCCGGTGACGATTGCCACCCGGTCATCGTATCGTACGTCCATTTTCAACACTCCTTACAGATGAGACTTCACGAAGGCACCGCCGGCCGCGATCGCGCGTTTTCCGGCCTGCAGAACGGTATGATAGGTGTGCCACACGTGGATCATTTCCGGCCATATCTGCAAATCCACCGGCACATCGGCAATCCCGGCAGCCCGCGCCAACATCAGCGAATCGTCGAGCAACGTTTCGCAGGCACCGACCTGGATCAGCATCGGCGGCAGCCCGCGCAGCGCACCGTAAATCGGCGCCGCAGTCGGGGACCGCAGATCGGCACCGGCCAGATAGCTTTCAGCCATGAAGCGGATCGTCGCCCGTTGCACCGTCGGATCGGTTTCGGCGCGATCATCGAACGATCGGCCGTTCGCCTCCATATCCACCCAGGGCGACATGCACCATGCGCAACCCGGCAGCGGCAGGCCGGCGTCGCGGATTGCCAGCATGCCGCCGACCACCAGCCCGCCACCGGCACTATCGCCCGCGATGGCGATATCGTGCGCCGCGATGCCGCTGGAAAGCAGATAGCGATAGGCGGCGACGGTATCTTCGACCGCTGCGGGGAACGGGTGTTCGGGGGCCATCCGATAGTCGATCGCCAGCGTGCGGGTGCCGGCGGTGCGGCCGCATTCGGCGACGAGATGGCGATGGCTGTCCAAGGACCCGATCACGTAGCCGCCGCCATGCAGGAACAGGATCGCCTTCGACGCGTCGGCGCCCGGCGTCGAGGTCCATTCCGCTTTCACCCCATTGGCAAGCACCGGTTCGACGACGACATCCGCCGGCAGGCCGAAGCCGAGGCCGCGTGCGTCGTAGTCGCGCCGCATTTGCGGGATTTCGGTCGCCCGCGTACGCGCGGCGATCTGCGCGCGCAGGGCGACGATTTCCGGATCGGGCATGCGGTATCCTCCTGTTATTCTGGCGCCTTGGAGCGGTCGGCGGATTGCTTAACACGCTCCGCCCACCAGGGCCACGAGCGGGGCCACGAGCGCCGCCCGCGCAGATTTCTGGCCGCCGTTAACCTTTTCTTAACGGTTTCCCATCATCCTGCCGGCCATGGACCTCGTGCTACCACCCGATCTCGATCGCTGGGCTTTCGGCGCCATGCTGGTGCTCGCGCGCGTCGCCGGGGCCATCGTCCTATTGCCCGGCCTGGGAGAATCGGCGCCGCCGTCGATGGTGCGCGCCGGGCTGGCACTGGGCGTGACGCTGCTGCTGCTGCCGGTGCTGCTGCCCGACCTGCCGCCGCCGCCGGACGCCGAACTGCGCGCGGGCATGATGGTGGCGGCCGAGGTCGGGACCGGGCTTTGGTTCGGCTGGCTCGCGCGGTGTCTGGTGCTGGCACTGCCGATGGCGGGCCAATACATCGCCTACATGGTCGGCATTTCCAACGTCCTGCAAGCCGACGCCGAACTCGGACCCCAGACAACGGCAGTCGCTCGGCTGTTCGATGCGGCGGTGCCGGTGCTGATCCTGACGACCGAACTATATAAGGTGCCGCTGGCAGCGCTGGAGGGGCTGTATCGGCTGGTCCCCGCCGGCACCGTGCTGCCGATCGTCGATAGCAGCCAAACCGCCCTGCGCGCGATCGCCGAGAGCGCGATCCTGGCGCTGCGCCTCGCGTCGCCCTTCGTCCTGGCCGGGCTGGTGTGGCATATCGCGACCGGCCTGACGGCGCGGTTTCTACCCCGATTGCAGGTGTATTTCGTCGCCGTCCCCGGCCAAATCCTCGGCGGACTGCTACTGCTGGGCGTGCTGTCCGGCGCGCTGCTTTCGGCGTGGCTGGAAGCGACCCGTGCCGGGTTTTCGACCATGCCCGGCACCGGTTGACCCATGTCCGGCAGCGACAGAGACGACCGCACAGAAGACGCAACCCCAAAACGGCTGCAAAAGGCACGGGAAGAGGGGCGCATCCCGGTCTCCCGGGAATTGGTCGGCTTCGCGGGTCTGGCCGGCGTCACCCTCGCCGTCGTCTACGCCGCGCCATCGACGATCGGCGGCCTCAGCCGCAGCCTGACACAGTTCCTCATGCATCTGGATTCGCCAAGCGCAATTGGGCCGGAAGCGTTTGTGGCGGCTGCGGGGGCGCTGTTGCGCGGCATCGCCCCCTTCGTGCTCGCCACACTCCTCGCCGGTTCGGCGGCTGTGCTAGTGCAAACCGGGTTTCTGCTGCGGCCCTCGGCGCTGCATCCGGATTTGTCCCGTCTGAACCCCGCTGCCGGGCTGAAACGCATCTTCGGCGCCGATGGCGCAATCGAGGCCGTGAAATCCGTCGCCAAATTGCTGGTCATGGGCTGGGCCGTCTGGTTGACCCTGCTCGGCGCGCTGCCGGCGCTGACCGCCCTGCCCTTCCAGGACCCGAGGCAGTTGCTGGCCCGCACCATCGGTCCGGCCACCCGCGTCCTGTTCGCCGTCCTGGCGGTGCAAGCGGCGATGGCGCTGTTGGACGTGCTGTGGGAACGCTTCCGTTTCGCCCAGAAAATGCGCATGAGCCGCCAGGAGATTATCGATGAGCACCGCGAATCCGAGGGCGATCCCAAAATCAAAGCCCGCATTCGCCAGATCCGCCTCGCTCGTGGACGTCGGCGGATGCTGGCGGCGGTGCCGAAAGCGACGGTGGTGATCACCAATCCCACCCATTACGCTGTCGCGCTGGCCTACGATCGTGCGAAAAACGCCGCACCTCGGGTGGTGGCGAAAGGAGTGGATTCGATGGCGGCCCGCATTCGAGAAGTCGCCACAGCGCATCGCGTGCCCCTGGTCGCCAACCCGCCGCTCGCTCGGGTCCTGCACCGGATCGAGCTGGACCAGGAAATTCCCGCCGAACACTTCAAGGCCGTGGCGGAAATCGTCGCCTATGTGTGGCGCCTGAATCGCAGTGCGCGGCGATGAACGACGCCCTGAAGCACGACATGCGGCATTGGCTGACGGCGCTGCTGGCGGCACTCGGGCAGAACGATGTTGCACTCGCCCGGTCGGTCGCGGCGCAGATGGCGGCCCTGCTGGGGGAACCGCAGGTCGCGACGCTGTCGGTGAACGCGGCATTGCGCGAAGTCGGGCGCTTGCTGGGGGGGGCGACGATCCAACCGGCGGAGCCCGATGTGTTTATACGCGCCGATCCGGCGACATTCGGCCGGGTGCTGATCAATCTGGCGGTCAACGCGCAGCAGGCGGGCAGCACCCCGACCCTGCGCGCCGGGCGGGACGGTTCGGATGCGACGATCGCCGTCGCGGACACCGGTCCCGGCATCCCGGCCGACCGCCTTGACACGATATTCGAGTCGGGATTTTCGACCAAAGGTAGCGGCGGCCTGGGGCTGTCGATCGTGCGCTCGATCGTCGCCGCAGCCGGCGGCACTGTCGCTGCTACCAGCACGCTCGGCCAGGGCACAACGATCGCCGTGCGTTGGCCGCTCGCCCCGATGGCGGCGCCCGTTTCCCCGAGTGCGACCAGGGGACCGCCCCGCCTGGTGGTTCTGGTCGAGGACGAGCCCATCGTGCGGCGGCTGGCCGAACGGGCGCTGATCGCCGCAGGCTGGCAAGTGGCCGCCTTCGGCTCGGCGGAGGACGCGCTGGCAGCCACCCTGGCCCCTGGCCCGACCCCTGGCGCCATCGTCGCCGATCGCACTTTGCCCGGCATGGACGGCCCCAGTCTGATAGCATCGATGCGGGCGCGGTGGCCGAAACTGCCGGCGGTGCTGGTTTCGGGCTATACCGACTCGACGGGAGAAGCCGATCCTGCGGTCGGGAAGACGGTGTTTCTGGCCAAGCCCTATGCGCTGATCGACTTGACGGTTGCGCTTGCGGCGATTGTTCGCGATTAGTTCTTGCAATATCGTGAATAACGGAACATACGGGGAACCAATGATTAACGGGGTATGCATAAACCGTTCGTGAAAAATTCTACACGCAAAGGTTGCATATACACGGTTAGCGCGATTAATATCGCCGCATACTAAACGGACGGTTGCAAAACGCAAAGCATAAGGATCGGTCGGATGGAAAAGAACAAAGCCCTCGACGCCGCCATGGCGCAGATCGAACGGGCCTTCGGAAAAGGCTCTATCATGCGGATGGGGCAGCGCGCGGGGAACGAACAGATCGAGGTGATTCCCTCCGGATCCCTCGGACTCGACCTCGCGCTCGGCATCGGCGGGCTGCCGCGTGGCCGTATCATCGAAATCTATGGACCGGAAAGCTCCGGCAAGACCACGCTGGCGCTGCATGCAATCGCCGAAGCCCAGAAGCTGGGCGGCACCTGCGCGTTCGTGGACGCCGAGCACGCGCTGGATCCGACGTATGCGCGGAAGCTGGGGGTGGATGTCGACAATCTGTTGATCTCGCAGCCCGATGCCGGCGAGCAGGCGTTGGAAATCGCCGATACGCTGGTGCGTTCGGGTGCGGTGGACGTGCTGGTGGTCGATAGTGTTGCCGCACTGGTGCCGCGCGCCGAGTTGGAAGGCGAGATGGGCGACAGCCACATGGGCCTGCATGCGCGGCTCATGAGCCAGGCGCTGCGGAAAATCACCGGCAGCGTGTCCAAGAGCAACTGCATGCTGATCTTCCTCAATCAGATCCGCATGAAGATCGGCGTGATGTTCGGCAACCCCGAAACCACCACCGGCGGCAACGCGCTGAAGTTCTACGCGTCGATCCGACTGGAAATCCGTCGCATTGGCCAGATCAAGGAGCGGGAAGAGGTTGTCGGCAACCAGACCCGCGTGAAGGTCGTGAAAAACAAGCTGGCGCCGCCGTTCAAACAGGTCGAATTCGACATCATGTATGGGGAGGGCGTCAGCAAGGTGGGCGAGTTGCTCGACCTCGGCGTGAAGGCCGGCGCGGTGGAGAAATCCGGCGCATGGTTCAGCCACGACAGCCAGCGCCTGGGCCAGGGCCGCGAAAATGCCAAGCAGTTCCTGCGCGATCACAAGGACATTGCCGCCACGATCGAGGCGAAGGTCCGCGCCTCGTCCGGCGTCGTGAGCAACACGATGATCGGCAGCCCGGACGAGGAAGAAATGGCGGAGGCGGCCGAATAGCCGTTTCCGGCCGGGCTGTTTGTTGGATTGGGAAAGGCCGGTGTTCGCTCCGGCCTTTTTCTTTTTGGGCCAAATGCACGATGGGCGCAGGCGGTCGTCCGGCTGATATCGCTTACCGATCCAGCCAGACGTCCTCCATGCGCATGCCATTGTATTCGCTGTTGGTCATCTGGGAGAAACCCTTCACGTAGCCCTGCCAGCAGGTGCCGGATTTGCTGTGGTACAGCACCGGTCGGGCAACATCCTCGGCGAGGCGTCGCTCGATGTCCCACACAAGGCGCTTGCGCTTCTCGGCATCCGGTTCGCGGGACTGGGCGTCGAACAGCGTGTCGATCTCGGGCTTGCAATAGCCGTCGTAATTGGTCTCGGAGCCGCAGGCGTAGTTCTCGTAGAAGGCCTGATCGGGGTCGTCCACGCCATTGCCGGTCAGGTTCAACCCGATGGCATAATCGCGACGATTGATCTTGGGATACCACATGGCGGTGTCGATCGGTTCCAATTCCGCGTCGATGTAGATTTCGCGCAACGGGTCGATCAGGAGCACGGCGGGGTCGCGATAGGCGGCGTTGTCGCGGGCCGAGACCTTGATATGAAGGCGTTTGTTCGGGCCGTAGCCGAGGGTTTCCATGATCCGCCGAGCCTGGGCGCGGTTCTTGGATATGTCGGGGTCGTAACCGGGGAGTTGGCGAGCGTGGCGATCAGCGCGAATGCCATGGCGGCGATGCGGCGCTTGTTCGTCATGTCCATTTCCTCCCGTATGTCCCTGCCCTGTTATGTTCGGGGGGTATGGTTTGGGCAAGCGGACGGGGTCGGGACGACCGAGCCGTCTTTCCACTGGTGGACCCCGCTTGACCGCGTCCCCTGCCAGCGACCATTCTCCGCCACGACGAATGCGCGTGGGATAAGGGAGAAAGCACATGCCTCAGGTAACCCTGACGGTGAACGGCAAACAGCACACGGTAGCGGTCGAAGGCCGCACCCTGCTCGTCGAATTGCTCCGGGAAAAGCTCAGCCTGACCGGCACCCATGTCGGCTGCGATACCAGCCAGTGCGGCGCCTGCGTCGTGCATGTGGACGGCATATCCGCCAAATCCTGCACCATGCTGGCTTTGCAGGCCGATGGCACCAGCGTGACGACCATCGAAGGCCTCGCAGCCGCCGACGGCACCCTGCACCCGATGCAGGAAATGTTCCGCGAGCATCACGCGCTGCAATGCGGCTTCTGCACCCCCGGCATGGTCATGAGCGCGATCGACCTGGTGAACAGCCATCCCCAGGGCATGACCGAGAAGGAAATCCGGGAAGGGCTGGAGGGCAACCTCTGCCGCTGCACCGGCTACCATAACATCGTCAAAGCGATCGACGCGGCCCAATCTCTGATGCACGCCAAATAAGAACGCGACGATAGGGAGAACGATCATGGCCTTCGA
>JANXMB010000020.1 GCA_025354865.1 Acetobacteraceae bacterium
GCCGAGAACGTCCGTGAAACGCATCCGGCGTATCCCTTCGTGAATGCGTGCCCGGTCCATCGGAAACTCCTGCCAAGGAGGACGAGTGGACCGGACACTTCACGAGCTACAAACACCGGACAGATCACGAGCTAGCCACACGGCGCATTGCGCGGGTTGACCGGCGGCAGGGTCTATCGTCTGCTGAACCCGGCGCGCGTTCCTCGCTTTCGGCTACTCAGCCTGCGACCCGGCGCTTCGGGAGATATCCATGCTATCGGGCGAAGCCGTCATCGCGATCTGGAACGACATACCTGCGGATACCCGCGAACAATTCTACGACTGGCATCTGCACGAGCATATGCCGGAGCGCGTCGGCATCCCCGGATTTCGCAGGGGCCGACGCTATATCGCCATCGACGCCGACACGCGGCCGGAATTTTTTACGCTGTACGAATTGGACACCATGCAGGTCGCCCAGGGCATGGACTATGCCAATCGGCTGAACGATCCGACCCCGGCGACGTCCCACGTGACATCCCGATTCCAAAATACGTTCCGAGCGCTGTCGCGAGTCCTCGTCAGCCACGGTCCGGGGAGCGGCGGCGTTCTATTGACGATCCGGTTCGGCTGCGACGCCCAACATATCCCCGGCCTCAAAGCCCTCGTTCGCGCCGCCGGTCAGGCTGCTCGGATAACCGGGGCGCATTTTTGCCAGGGCGACGCAGCGGCATCCGCAAAACCGACCACGGAATACAATGATCGCACCGACATTCAGCCGCCGCCCGATTGCTTCATCCTGATCGAAGCAACCGATGCCGAGGCGCTGTCGCAAATCATGCTCGACCGCGCAATGACCGGCGCCGGCGCAAGCGGCCCCTACGAGCGCGGCCGCTATCGGCTAGAATACACCCGCACCAAAACCGCGTTCGCGCCCTGATTGCGGGAACCGCAGGCGGTCGGATCGCGATTTAGCGGCGATCCAAACTGAACCGACCGGCACCGGCCAGGAACAGTTGCAGAAAACCGCCGGCCATACACAGGTTTTTCATGAAGTGGATCATTTGGCCGCGATCGCCCGGGTTGTAATGCGCAACCATCGCCGTCGCGACACACCAGAACGCCAACACCAGCGCTGCAGGCTTGGTCTTCCAACCCGCCAAAATCGCGAGACCGCCGATCAGCTCGACAGCGACAGTGACCGCGTAGGCCAAGGGCGGGTTAGGTAGCGTCAACTTCTCGAAATACGCAATCGTCGCGGTAGACGTCATGGCCTTGGCGAAACCCGACTGGAGGAAAATCGCGCTCATGAGAACGCGACCTACCAAAGCGACGATGGCGGCGATCATGCGATCAACCGACGATTTCGGTGCCGGCAAAGAAGTAGGCGATTTCGATCGCCGCGTTCTCGACGCTGTCGGACCCGTGGACCGAATTCGCTTCGATGCTCTCGGCGAATTTTTTGCGAATCGTGCCATCGGCCGCATTCGCCGGGTTGGTGGCGCCCATGATATCGCGGTTGGCAATCACGGCGTTCTCGCCTTCCAGCACCTGCACCACAACCGGGCCGGAGGTCATGAAGGTCACGAGATCGCGGAAGAACGGACGGGCTGCGTGCACGCCATAGAACGCCTCGGCCTGGGCAGTGGTCATGTGCATACGCTTCTGCGCGACGATCCGCAGGCCCGCAGCCTCCAGGCAGGCATTGACCTGACCGGTCAGGTTCCGGCGGGTCGCGTCGGGCTTGATAATGGAAAAGGTGCGTTCGGTCGCCATGGCGGCCTCCTGAAGGGTAGCGTTGAGATCGCGCGGGGCTTTAGACGGAAGGGGCCGGGGCGGCAAGTAGCCGTGCCGCAAGCCGTGCCTGCCGCGCGTTACGCGGTCCCCGCGCTATGCCAAGAACTGCATCGATATCTGCGAGCATGCCAACCGTCGCCGCATCCGCCGTCAAGGCGAACTGCCGGATATGCGCCTTGATGCGCGCCACCAGATCGGCAGCCAGCACCCGCAGCCCGACCAAAGTCGCGTCGGTCGGGTTCGGTCGCCGCTCGTCCAACGCCGCAACAACCGCTCGGGATGCCTCCCGAAACACCGCCGCCAAGGCAACCAGGGCACCGAGCGACAGGGCCGCATCCTCCCCCGCAGCGGGGCCGAGACGCGGCAACAGGAAACCGAAGGCGCCCAGTAGAGGCACGGTGCCAACGGCGTCCTCCACATCGCGGAACGGCAGCGCCATGCGTTCGTACGCCTCGTGTTCCGGGCCGATGCGGGCGGACTGCGGGACACGGACATCGCGCAGCACAACCCCGCAATGGCGGGACGGGCGCAGGGCATGGAACGCGGTTCCGTCGTCCATCGTCAGGCCTTTGGCATCCCTGGGGACGGCAAAGGCCCCGTAGCGCTTGCGGCCTGCGATTTCGGCGGTCACGGCGAACACGATAATCGCGTCGGCCGTCGGGCCATTGCTGACCCATGCCTTCTCGCCCGAGATAACCACGCCGTCGCCATCGGCCACCGCCCGCGTCGTCAACAACTTCGGGTGCGCCCCCACCTTGGGTTCGGATATCGCGACGGCAAGCGCCTTGCTGCTGTATGCGGCTTTTTGCGCCTCGGTGCCGAATCCCTGCACGAAAAACCGGTAGACAAGCTGGCGGCCACCCCAGGCGCCGGCGATGCCCAACAGGCCGGTACGCTCCACCAGTGCCGCCTTGGTGGCGGCGATCGCGGCATAGGACGGTTCCGGCGCCAGCAGTCCGGCTTCCATCATGCCCGGAAACGGATCGGTCGCCGGGGAGGGGTTGCTGGCCAGCCAAGCGTCGATGCGGGGATCGGCCATCCCGGCCTCGGTCAGATCAAACCCCGGATGGTTTCCAACTGCCCGGGATCGTCCGCCGGCACGACGCACAGCACGTCGTCCACACCCATGCCTTCCAGCCGCTTGAGGCGTTCCTTTGCCTCGGCCGGGCTGCATTGCAGGGCGATTTTCGGCACGTGATGGGAAATGCCCAACGGCGCATCCGGGCGGAATTCGGTGAACACGTTCGCCAGGATCACTCGCTTTCCGCCCTGCGCGCGGTACATTTTAATGCCCAGTTCCAGGTCTTCGTACGACCCATGGATGCCGGACGCGATCCAGCCCTGGCAGCGATGCGCTGCGAGGTCGATCCAACGCTGGCTGCGCCACGCCCCCAACATGACCGGCGGGCCGCCTTCGGTGCCCGGCCAGACCGAGATCGCGGGGCCGTAAACCGGCTCCCCGTTCCAGACTTTCTGCATCACCGCCAGATAGGCCGGCAGGGTTTTGAACCGCGCTTCGTAATCGCCCTGGATGGCGTCGAAATCGTGTTTGGTCGATCCGCTGCCGATACCGAAGCGCAACCGACCGTTGGTGAGCAGGTTCAAGGTCTGCACCCGGTGGGCATGTTCCACCGGATGGCGCAGCGGCAATTGCACGACGCAGGTGCCCAATTCGATCGTTTTGGTGCAGGCGGCCAGGGCGCCGAGCAGCACCAGCGGGTCCATGGTGTGGAAGCCGCGGGCGAAGGCGTCGGTGACCCACAGCCCCTCGAACCCCAGTTTTTCGACGGTTTGGGCGATCGAGACGACTTGCTCGATCACCGGGGTGCCGCTGGTTTCCGCCATACGGCGGGGAATGGTGACGATGCCTAATTTCACGTTCGGACTCCGTTCAACGGCCTGAAAAAACAGCGTGGCGCTTCTCGCGGAAGGCGGCAACACCTTCGGTGTGGTCCGCTGTCATGCCGGCATGTTTTTGCAATTGCGCTTCGACCGCAAGCTGTTGGTCCATCGTATTATCCAGGCTCTGCCAGACCATCTGTCGGATCATGCCGAGCGAGCGTGGGCCGTTGGCCAGTCCTTGCGCCAGTTCCATGGTTTTCGGCATCAGCTCGGCGTCCTCCACCAGCCGGTTGATCAACCCCCATTGCAGGGCGGTCTCGGCCGGCAGTCGTTCCGCCAGCAACGAAAGCTCCATGGCCCGGGCCATGCCGATCAAACGCGGCAGGATGTAGGAAGAGCCTGCGTCGGGCACGAGGCCGATGCGGGCGAAGGCTTGCAGAAAGGACGCCGATTTGGCGGCGATTTTGATATCGCCGCACAAGGCGAGGCTCATGCCCGCACCCGCTGCAATCCCGTTGATGGCGGTCACCACCGGGATATTCATATTCCGCAATCGCACCAAGGTCGGATTGTACCAGGCTTCGAGGTCGCTTTTGACCTCCCCGCGCAACTCGGCTTCCCGATCGCGCGGCGGGCGGTTCGGGTCGTTCAAATTGGCCCCGGAACAGAAGGCCCGGCCCGCCCCGGTAATGACCAAACAGCGGGCGGCGGACGCATCGACCGCATCCAACGCCTCGGTGAAATCCTGCTTCAGATAATATCCCAGCGCGTTCAGCACGCTGGGGTCGTTCAAGGTCAGGATCGCGATATTGTCGCGATGTTCGAGGCGGATGCGATCGTGTTTCATGGTCAAATAACTCCCTCGGCCTTCAAGCCGGCCAGATCGGCGTCCGACATGCCCAGCCATTCGCCGTAAATTGCTCGGTTATGCTCCCCCACATGCGGGCTGAGCGTGGTGGGCACTTTATCCGTGCCATGAAAGCGTAAAGCGGAATTCTGCAGCACGATCGGATAGTCGTAATCGTAATGATCCACCCATTCCAACGTGCCGCGTCCGTGCATATGCGGATCGTTCATCGCTTCTTCGATATCGCGCACCGGGGCGCAGGGTACTTTCGCCGCACTGGTGGCCGCGAAAATATCCGCCCGCGTTGTGACGTTAGTCCAACCGTTTACGACCGCTTCGGTCGCGGCATAATTTTCGACCCGCGCGGTGTTGGAGATGAAGCGGGGATCATCGCTCAGGTCGGATCGGCCCATGGCGCGCAGCAGGTTCTGCCATTGTGTTTCGGTGACCAGAATGATCGCCACGTAACCATCGGCGGCCTTGTAGACATTGTAGGGCGCGCGGTTGTGGTTGGCGAAAGCGTTGCCGGTGCGCGCGGGGATTTTCCGCCCGGCGCGGTGGTATTGATCCAGCACGGTGGCAAGGCAGGGATACACCGCCTCGATCATTGCCACTTCGACCAAGCGCCCGACCCCGGTTCGCGCCTGTTCCAAAAGGCCGGTCATCAACGCCGCGTAAAGATGCGCGCCGCCCAGAATATCGACGTAGGGTGCGCCCGTTCGCAGCGGCGGTCCGTCGGCGTAGCCGGTGGTGCTCATGACACCGGACGCCGCCTGCACGGTAAAATCCATCGCCAGATTGTTACGATCCGGGCCAGACAGGCCGAACCCGGTGGCCGAGGCATAGACCATACGCGGATTGATTTCATGCAACACCGAAAAACCGACTCCCAGCCGGTCCATCACACCGGGTGCGTAATTTTCCACCAACGCATCGGCTTTCTTCGCCATCCGCCGCAGGATGTCCTTACCCTTGTCGGATTTCAGATTGAGCGTGATGCCGCGCTTATTGGCATTCAACATCGCCACCGGCATCGAGGTTTCTTTACCTGGCGGTGCCATCAGGCGGAGACTTTCCCCGCCCGGTGGCTCGATCTTGACGACATCCGCACCGGCCTTGGCCAACATGAACGTCGCGTACGGGCCCTGATAGAACTGCGTCAAATCGAGGATGGTATACCCCGACAGCGGCGTATTGCTCATGGATCAGATCGTCCCATCGTTCCGTAGCGCTTCCAATTCGGCGGCCGACAGCCCCAGCCAACCGCCATAAATCTCCTCGTTATGCTGCCCGACCCTCGGGCTCGGCGCCATCGCCGCGACATCCAAACCGTGCAAACGCAGCGGGGTCGTTGGCATCACGACACGGCCGAGTTCGGGGTGATCGACCCATTCCAGCGCGCCGCGCCCATGCATATGTTCGTCCTGCATGACCTCGGTCACATCGCGGACCGGTGCCAATGGGATACGATATTTCTGCGCGGCCGCCACCGCCTCGTTTTTCGTCAAACCGCTGGTCCAATCGGCAACGATCGCGTTTACCTCGGCAGACCGAGCGGCGCGGTCGTGCATGGTGCGGAAGCGGGGTTCGTCTTTGAGTTCGGGGTGTCCGGCGGCGTCGAGAATATTGAGCCAATGCCCTTCGGTACCGGTATGGATGGCAACGAACCCATCTTTAGCCGGATAGACGCCGTACGGAGAAATAGCGCCGTTGCCGCCGTTGCCGCTCCGTTTCGGGACCTTGCCGGTGCGGTTGTACTGCTCCAACGATCCGGCCAGGGTGTAGTAAACCGCTTCCTGCATCGCGATTTCGACCAACCGCCCGACACCGGAACGATCGCGCTCGTAGAGGGCGGTCAGAATGCCGGCGTAAAGATGCGTGCCGCCCATGAAATCGGCGACCGTGACCCCGGCCCGCACCGGCGGTCCGTCCTCGAAGCCGGTCACACTCATGATGCCGCTCGCCGCCTGCACCGTCAGATCCATCGCCAGATTGTCGCGGCTGGGGCCGCTCAGCCCGTAGCCGGTCCCCGAGGCGTAGATCAGTCGGGGATTGAGCTTGCGCAAAACCTCCCACCCGACGCCCAAACGATCCATTGCACCGGGGCCGAAATTTTCCAGCACCACATCGGCGCGCCCGACCATTTCGAACAACAACTCCCGCCCGCGCGGCGATTTCAGATTCAGGGTGATGGCCCGCTTGTTGGCGTTCAGCATCGCGAACGACATCGTCGTTTTCGCACCCGGCGGGGTTCGTTTGCGCAACGGCTCCCCGCCCGGCGGTTCGATTTTAATAATATTGGCACCGCCCTTCGCCATCAGGACGGTGGCATAGGACCCTTGGAATATTTGCCCGAAATCGAGAACGGTGACGTCGGAAAGGGGGAGTGTCATTGTCGATCCATTCTTATCATCGATTGCGGCAGTTCCGCACGCATGAACAAGCGTCCGCGAGACCGCAGCGTATCGGCATATCGCGTCGGAGGGCGACCGCCCCAGCCTATCCGTTCGGGTGCGCGGCGAAGTAGACGGCGTCTTCCGGCTTCGGTTTGAAATCCGCGTTCGTCGGCCAATCCTTCGATCGGGTGGACATATCCTCCCCATATCGGACACGGAACAACAACGACCGTTGCGGCCCATTGCTATATTCGTGCAGTTCCCCGCGCGGATGCACCACGAACGATCCGGGCACGATATCGACGGTCTGGGTCGGGGTGCGCATGACCCCGCCGCCTTCGAAGCAGAAATAGATCTCCGTCGCGTTGGGATGCGCGTGATTCGGGCTGCACTGCCCGGGCTCCCAGCAGGCGACGGTCACATCGCCCTCCCCGACTTTGCCGAGGATTTTTTCCACATGGCGTTGGGGGTTGAAAACCTTCTCGATGCCAAGATCGAAAACCAGCATCCGACATTCCTCCTGTTTCCAGGATGATGCGGACCCACGGCGGGGGCCGTCAACCCGGCCCGCCCCACCAGGAGTCCTGGCCGCTTTTCATGCGCGTGGATGCGCCTTGCGCCAAACGGCCATCAACTGAGCCTCGTCCACCGCCGTGTAGCGCTGCGTGGTCGACAGGCTGGCATGACCGAGCAAATCCTGGATCGAGCGCAAGTCCGCGCCGCCGGCCAGGAGATGCGTCGCGAAGGAATGCCGCAGCGCATGCGGCGTCGCGTGTTCGGGCAGCCCGCTCAGCCGCCGGTATTCCCGCATCGTCCGCTGGGCCACGGCGGCATCCAGCCGCTTGCCCCGCACCCCCAGGAACAGGGCGGCGTCGGGTTGCCGATCCGGATGTCGGGCAAGCCACCGGTCGATCGCCGCACGCACCACTGGCAGGACCGGGACAATGCGTTCCTTCGCCCCCTTGCCGATAACCCGCAACGGCGCATCGCCACCGGCGGTTGGCGCGTCTCGGACATTGAGCGACAGTGCCTCCGCAATCCGCAGCCCGCATCCGTACAGCAGTGTAAATAGCGCGGTATCGCGGGCTTGCATTGCCGCCGTGTCCTGCATCTCGGCGATATCCGTGGTCACGGCGCGGGCGGCGGCCGGCGGCAGTGCTCGGGGCAACGGGCGGCGGCTGCGCGGGGTGGCCACCAGCTTGACCGATGGATTCTCGATCCCATGCCGCCGCGCCAGATACTTGAAGAAACTCCGCACCGCCGACAAATGCCGGGCGCGGGTTGCATTGACCGCATTGTCGTTCGCCATACTGGCCAGCCACGCCCGGAAATCCGCCGGGCGCAACCCAGCCAGCGCCGCCGTATCCGGTTCGGCACCGAGATGCCCGGTCAGAAACCCGAGGAACCCAGCGAGGTCGGTGCCATAAGCCTCAACCGTTAGGGGGGACGCGCGGCGTTCCTGTCCGAGCCATTGGAGGAAGGCCCGGCTGGCTTCGAAGCCTGTCACCGGCCGAGCGCGGCGGCGACCGCTCGACCGAGAAACGCGAGCGCCCCGGCACCCCGCGCAGGGTCCAGAATTTGGCCGTCGCGGGCGAGGAGAGCGAGAAGGGCCGGCGGGCCGGCGCCGGGGACCAGCACCAGAGCGTCGTGCCCAGCGAGCCCGGCGGCTTCGGCATGCAAGCGACGGGCTTCGGTGACGGTATCGCGGAACAAGACCTGCCGGCCGGCCAGTAGGCGATCGACCATGCCCTGGGGCAGCGGGCGGACGCCGGGATGCAGCGCCTCGATACAAAGATGCACGGCGTCGACGGCCAGGATTCCAGGCAATTCGCCGGTCAGGCAGTCCATTTTATCGGCGGCCCGCAGCAACGCGAGCACGGCTTCCTGCACGCGCACGGCCAATCCCGCCGCCGCCCGCCCCGCCGCCAGCACATCGTCCGCCCGTTCGGCCATCGCCGTCGCTCTGGCGCGCTCGATTTGCACCATCGCGGCCATATGATCGGCGAGGCGCTCGCCATGCACCCGATTGGGGGGCACCAACACGCGGTAGATGTCTGGATTGTCCGCCAGCCAAGACGGATTGGCACGGAGGAAGGCTTCTACCGAACCAGCGTCGCCCACCCCCGCCCTGCCTTTCAGACGATCTTCTGCCCCGTCGCGGCCCAATCCGCCATGAAGGCCGCGAGGCCTTTATCGGTCAGCGGGTGGGCGAACAGCGCGCGGAGCACATTCGGCGGCAGGGTGGCAACATGGGCGCCCAGTTTGGCGGCTTGCACGACATGCATCGTGTGGCGGACGGACGCGACCAGCACCTCGGTCTCGAAGGCATAGTTTTGATAAATTTCCATGATTTCGGCGATCAGGCCCATGCCGTCCTGGCCGATATCGTCCAGCCGCCCCACGAAGGGGCTGATATAAGCCGCACCGGCCTTGGCCGCGAGCAGCGCTTGCGCCGGGGAGAAGCAAAGCGTGACGTTGACCGCCGTTCCATCGTCGGACAATGCCTTGCAGGTGCGCAGACCGTCCGGCGTGAGCGGCACCTTGATTGCAACATTCTTGGCGATGCGGCGCAGCACGCGCGCTTCCGCCATCATATCGTCGTAGGCCGTTGCTGCGACCTCGGCACTGACCGGACCGGAGACGATGTCGCAAATTTCGGCGATGACGTTAACGAATTTTTTACCGCTTTTGGCGATAAGGGATGGGTTGGTCGTAACCCCGTCAAGCAGGCCGCTGGATGCGAGCGACTTAATCTCCGCCGTATCGGCAGTGTCGACGAAAAATTTCATGCCCAAGCTCCAATGCACCGCCGCCCGCTTGCCCGCCCCACGCATGAGGCCGATACCGGCGGTCAACACAGAATTCGTCGGAATCTATACCATGTTGCCGGGCCGCGACCAATCCCCCAACCCGCCGCGCCGCGTGCCCGTTCTGCTGCCCTACCCATTCCCCGGCCCCTTCGATTACGCGGTACCCGACGGGATGGACCCGCAGCCCGGCGACGTCGTGTTGGTGCCGCTGAACCGGCGGGAGGAAGTCGGGGTGGTGTGGGACGGCACGCCCGACGGGACGGTGCCCGACCGCAAAATCAAACCGCTGATAAATTTGGTCGATACCCCGCCGATGGCGGAACCGCTGCGTCGTCTGATCGACTGGATGGCAGCGTACACATTGTCCCCTCCGGGGGAGGTCATGGCGATGGCGTTGCGGGTGGTGCGGCAATTGCCGGGCCCGACGTCCGGCTGGCGCCGCGCCGATCCGATGCCCCCGGCCCGCCCGACCGAGGCGCGGCGCAAGGTCCTGGCGGTGCTGGCCGAGCATGAACCTTTGGTGACGAGCGATCTGGCCCGTGCGGCCGGGGTTGGCACGGGTGCCGTCCGGGGCATGGCCGACGCCGGTTTGCTGGTTCCGGCCACCATGCCGACCATCGCCCCCTTCGGCCGCCCGCGCCTGTCGGACGCCGAGGTCCGCTTGTCCCCCGAACAAGACTTGGTCGCCGCCAGCTTGCGGGCAAAGGTGGACGCCAAGGCATTCTCGGTTACGTTGTTGGACGGTGTGACCGGGTCCGGCAAGACCGAGGTCTACCTGGAAGCGATCGCCGCATGCCTGCGCCAGAATCGACAAGCCCTGGTGCTACTGCCGGAAATCGCGCTGTCCTCGCAATGGCTGTCCCGCTTCCAGCGTCGCTTCGGGGTGGAGCCTGCCGTCTGGCACTCCGGCCTGAGCAGCCGTATCCGCCGGATCGCGTGGCGCGCGGTGGCCGAAGGACGCGCGCCCGTCGTCGTCGGCGCCCGATCCGCGCTGTTTCTGCCGTTCCCAGACCTCGGGCTGATCGTGGTGGACGAAGAGCACGAAACCTCGTTCAAACAGGAAGAAGGCGTGGTCTACAACGCCCGCGATATGGCCGTGGTCCGCGCCCGTTTCTGCGCCGCCCCGACCGTGCTGGTGTCGGCCACCCCCAGCCTTGAAACAGTCGCGAATGTGGAGGCCGGGCGCTACGGCAAGCTGCATTTGCCCAGTCGCCATGCCGGCGCCGCGCTGCCATTGATCGAAGCCATCGATCTCCGGGAGACCCCGCCGGAGCGGCACCGCTTCATCGCCCCCCCGTTGGTCGCGGCCGTGCGGGAAACGCTGGAGCGGGGGGAGCAGGCGATGCTGTTCCTGAACCGCCGAGGCTACGCGCCGTTGACCCTCTGCCGCGCCTGCGGTCACCGCATGCAGTGCCCCAATTGCACCGCCTGGCTGGTGGAACATCGCGCCAGACGGGAATTGCAGTGCCACCACTGCGGGCACGCCGTGCCGATTCCGGTGGAATGCCCGCAGTGCAAGGCGCAGCACAGCCTGACCCCGGTCGGTCCGGGTGTGGAACGCATTACCGAGGAAGCCACCGCCCAATTCCCCGATGCCCGCATTCTGGTCATGGCATCCGACACCATGCCTGGCCCCGACGCTGCCGCCGAGGCCGCACGCGCCATCGAAGCCCGCGAATTCGACCTGATCGTCGGCACCCAGATCGTCGCCAAAGGCTGGCATTTCCCGCATTTGACCCTGGTCGGCGTGGTCGATGCCGACCTCGGGCTGGCGGGCGGCGATTTGCGCGCGTCGGAACGGACCGTGCAGTTGTTGCATCAGGTCGCCGGTCGCGCCGGCCGAGCGGAGGCGCCGGGTCGGGTGCTGTTGCAGACATTCAGCCCGGAACATCCGGTGATGCAGGCGCTGCTGCGCGGCGATCTGGCCGCCTTCATGGAATCCGAGGCCGCCCAACGCCGCCCCGGCAACTGGCCCCCCTACGGACGGCTGGCGGCACTGATCGTCAGCGCCGGAACGGCAGCTTCGGCCGACGCGCTGGCCCGCGACCTCGGCGCCGCAGCCCCCTTCGGCGAGGGCATCCAGGTGCTCGGTCCCGCCCCCGCCCCGCTGGCAATCCTGCGCGGGCGGCATCGCCGGCGGCTTCTGCTCAAGACCCGTCGCGACGTGGCGGTGCAGCCGTTGCTGACGGCTTGGCTGCAAAAGGTGAAGCTGCCGCGCGACGGGCGGGTCGATGTGGATGTGGATCCGGTTTCGTTTTTGTAGAGCGCGCCCGACCTCCGTCGCGGGTTGCCGGCGGCCACAATGCCAGACGGTCGAATGCTTGCACAAAAGTCAGAGGTTCGGGCAGTAGGTATCGTGTCGGCCCGGCGCTGCTAGAGCGCGATGACCGAAGGTGGAATCACCGGAGGTATGAATCGCGCGAACAAACAACAGGTTGGATCGCGATACGTGAGCGAGAGCGAACGCATCGCGATCTAGACCATGATCGTTTGAGGTTGCCTTCAACCTCGGGCGTGAATCACCCTCTCAAACAAAGGCTTAGACCATGATCCAACGCCGAGATCGCGTGCAACCTCAAACGATCATGGTCTAGGCCGCTGGATCGAGGTTCCGCCATCCGTCGCTCGGCGGCTCGGTTTGGCATGGCTGTAGGGCCGCGATCCCGCGAGTTTAGCAACGATTTTTAACGCAACGTTCTACGCCCGCACGGCGACCTCAACCAAGACCGCTGCGGTCCTGCCCAGTGTCGTTTCTGTGCATCCTTGAAAGGTTTCCGCGATGCGATTTCTGCTCCTTGCCTGGGCACTGCTGCTGCCGTTCGCGGCCGGGGCAGAACCGCTGACGGTAATGGCCGCTGCCAGCCTCACCGATTCGATGAAGGATATGTCTATCTTTTGGGAGAAATCCGGGCATAAACCGTTGCAAATGTCGTTCGGCGCCAGTTCCACCCTGGCGCGCCAGATCGAGCAAGGGGCGCCGGCCAATCTGTTTGCCTCGGCGGACGAAAAATGGATGGACTACCTGGCAGATCGTAAACTGATCGCGCCGGATACCCGCAAATCGCTCCTGGGCAACACGGTCGTTCTGGTGGTTCCTATCGGCAAACCCCGCACCGTCGCCATTGCGTCCGGCTTCGACCTTCTCTCCCTGCTCGGCGTCGATGGGCGACTGGCGGTGGGCGATCCCTCCCATGTGCCGGTGGGCATTTATGCCGAACAGGCGCTGAGGAAACTGGGGCTTTGGGACGGCATCGTACCGCGTTTGGCACGCACCGAAGACGTCCGAGCGGCGTTGCGTTTCGTGGAATTGGGGGAAGCGCCGGTCGGCATCGTCTACGCGACGGATGCCGCGATTTCCAAAGGTGTCAGCATCGCCGGCGTGTTTCCGGAAGGCAGCCACGATCCGGTTACCTATCCATTTGCGGTAACCAAGGCCGGCGACACAGCCGAAGCCCGCGCCTTCATGGCATTCCTGACGACCGCCCCGGCGCGGGAGGTATTCCAACGCCGGGGTTTCAAGGTCGAGTAACGGTTTACTCCGCCGCCAACGGCAGCGCCCCGGTCCGGCTCTGTCGCATGGCATCGGCTACGAGAAACGCCAGTTCCAACGCCTGCGATCCGTTCAACCGGGGATCGCAGAGCGTGTGATACCGCGCTTCGAGGCCCGCATCGTCCAGACCCTCGGCCCCGCCGGTGCATTCGGTCACGTCTTTGCCGGTCATTTCGACGTGGATGCCGCCGGGGTGGCTGCCCTCGGCCCGATGGATGGCGAAGAATGCCCGGATTTCCGCCAATATCCGCGCGAAAGGCCTGGTCTTACGCCCGCTCGGTGTCGAAATGGTATTGCCGTGCATGGGATCGGACACCCAGCCGACAACCCGTCCCTCCCGCTGCACGGCGCGGATCAAGGCTGGCAGATTGTCGCCCAAAGTCGCCTCCCCCATCCGGCAGATCAGGGTCATGCGCCCCGCCTCGTTCGTCGGGTTCAGAATGTCGAGCAACCGCAGCAAATCGTCCGGTTGCAGCGACGGGCCGCACTTCATCCCGATCGGGTTCCGCACCCCGCGCAGATATTCGACATGCGCATGGTCGTGCTGCCGGGTGCGATCGCCGATCCACAGCAGATGCGCCGAGCAGCCGTACCAGTCGTCGGTAAGGCTGTCCTGACGGGTGAGGGCTTCCTCGTAGGGCAGCAGAAGCGCCTCATGGCTGGTGTAAAGATCCACGGTCCGCATGGACGGCGAGTCGATCCCGCATGCCGCCATGAACGCCATCGACTCGCCAATGCGGCGGGACAGCGCGGTGTAGCGTTCGCCCTGCGCCGATGCCGCGACGAATTCCTGGTTCCATTGCTGTACCAGCCGCAGATCGGCGAACCCGCCCTGGGCGAAGGCGCGCAGCAGATTCATCGTGATGGCCGACTGGCTGTAGGCGCGTGCCATGCGGCCGGGATCGGGAATGCGGGCTTCGGGCGTGAAGGCGTCGCCATTGACGATATCGCCACGGTAGGACGGTAGGCTGACATCGCCTTGTTTTTCGAAATCCGATGAGCGTGGCTTGGCGAATTGCCCGGCCATGCGGGCCAGTTTCACCACCGGCATGGCCCCTCCGTAGCTCAGCACCACAGCCATTTGCAGCAGCACTTTGACCGAATCCCGCACGTTGTTGGCGTGGAACTCCCCGAAGGATTCGGCGCAGTCGCCGCCTTGTAGCAGGAATGCCTCCCCCAGTGCGACTTTCGCGAGCGCCGCTTTCAGCGCCCGTGCTTCGCCGGCGAAGATCAGAGGCGGCATGCCGCGCAAATTGTCCTCGGCCGCTGCGAGCGCCGCCTGGTCGGGGTACGCCGGCATCTGCTTGATCGGCAGATTGCGCCAGGTTTGGGGTGTCCAGGTCATCGTGGGCTCCTTGGGTAAAAGGGGAGCCGACCAATCCGGGCGGAAATTCACATTTGCCGATAACGCTGAAAAAGCAAAAGCCGCCTGGGTTGGGCGGCTTCGGAAGGTTGCTTATGCGCGCACTATCCTAGACCGCCGGGCTGTACCAGCGGTACCAAAATCGTGCGACGGGGATAAGCAGCGTGCGGTGCATGGCAGTAGTTAGACACGGGTCGCCGCCGCACGCAAGGGGCAAAGGTGGCGCAGATCGGCAGCCCATCGCGATCGCCCGCCTTATCGGTTTGACTCCCGTAATTCGCGCCACGTACAACACGGGGTAAGGGAGCCATCCATGCGCGCTGCGATCGACTGCGATATCCATCCCGGCGTGCCCGATATTCGGGCGCTGCTGCCCTACATGTCGGAATTCTGGCAGGAATCGTTTGTCGCACGCGGGCTCGACGGTTTCGACCCCATGAGCTACCCGCTCAATGCCCCGCTAACCTGCCGCCCGGACTGGCGTATCCCTGGGGAGCGTCCCGGGGGCAACCTCGACGCGATGCGCAGCCAGATACTGGATAAATTCGGCATCGGCCTCGCCATTTGCAACCCGCTGACCGGCGGCCAACTCGCCGTTTCCGAATCCATGGGCGCCGCCATCTGCTCGGCTGTCAACGACTGGATCGTCGAGCACTGGCTGAACAAGGAACCCCGGTTGCGCGCATCGATCGTCGTGCCGGCCCAGGCGCCGCTGCTGGCTGCCGAGGAAATCGAACGCTGCGCGCCCGATCGCCGCTTCGTTCAGGTGCTGCTGCCCGTCGCATGCGAAATGTTGCTGGGTCGCAGCTATTATCTGCCGATTTACGAGGCCGCTGCTCGCCATAACCTGCCGATCGGCATCCATGCCGGCAGCATGTTCCGCCACGCGCCGACTTCGACCGGTTGGCCGTCGCACCATCTGCACGATTACGTCGCGCACAGCCAAAGTTTCGAAGATCAGCTTCTGAGCCTGACCACGAACGGCATTTTCAACCGTTTCCCCGATCTGAAATTCGTGTTCATCGAATCCGGGGTGACGTGGTTGCCGAGCTATATTTGGCGGGCGATCAAGACGTGGCGGGGGGTGCGGGCGGAGGTCCCTTGGATGAAGCGCTCCCCGGCCGAAATCGTGCGCGAGAATATCCGTGTCACCATGCAGCCATTCGATTGCGTCGACGACGCCGATACGGTGCAACGCCTGATGGAGCAGATCGATTCCGATCGCATGCTGCTGTTCTCGTCGGATTATCCGCATTGGCAGTTCGAGGGCGATGCCATCCTGCCGCCTGGATTGTCCGCTGCGCAAATTCAACGAATACAATGCGACAATCCTCGGGAAACCTACCCCCGCTTACAGGAGACCGCGCCATGAACGCCCCTGTCGATATCGGTTCGCCTCGAAATACCGTGCCCGGCAAACTCGGGATCGTGGATTGCGATATCCATCCCTATCCCAAAGCCGGCGCGCTAAACCCGTACCTCTCGGAGCGCTGGCGCAAGCACTTATTCGAGTACGGCAAATTCAATTGCGGTCCTTATGCCGATCGCGGCACCTATCCGCGATTTTCGCCCAATACCTGCCGGCGCGACGCATGGCCCGCAGCCGGTGGGCCGCCTGGGTCCGATGTCGGATTGATCCGCGAACAATTGCTCGACCGCTACGACATCGCCTATGGCGTGCTCGAACCGCTGCTCGGCGGCAACACATCCCGCAACCTCGATGAGGCCGCCGCCTTGTGTTCGGCGATGAACGATTGGCAAGCGCACGATTTCGTCGATCTCGATCCCCGTTTGCGGGCCTCGATCCTGGTGCCGCAGGACGATGCGGATGCGTCGGTGCGGGAAATCCATAAACGGGCTTCGGACTGGCGGTTTGCGCAGATTCAGTTGGGATCGAAAACATCGGAACCTTTGGGGCGGCGGCGCTATTGGCCGATTTTTGCCGCCGCGCAGGAAACCGGCATGTCGATCGGCCTGCATATCGGTGGCACGCAGGCCAGCGCTCCGTCCGCAGGCGGTTGGCCGCAATTCTATATCGAAGACCATCAGATGCTGTCGCACTCCATGCAAAATCAGGCGGCAAGCTTGATTTTGGAAGGCGTGTTCGAGGAATTTCCGCGGCTGAAAGTGGTCATGATCGAGGGTGGTTTCGGTTGGGCACCGAGCTTCTTCTGGCGTCTGGACAACCATTGGGCGAAAATGCGCGACGAGGTGCCGCATCTGAAGCGCAAGCCGTCGGATTACATGCGCACCAATCTTTGGTTCGCCACCCAACCGATCGAAGAACCCGAACACCCCGACGATCTGCGGCAGATATTCGACTGGATCGGCTGGGACCGCATGGTTTACTCCAGCGACTATCCCCATTGGGATTTCGACGATCCGCATCTGGCGTTTCGCTTCCAGATGACGGAAACCGAAAAACGCCTGCTACTCAGGGACAATGCACTCGATGTCTATACGTTCCGTTAACATACCGGTATTGGCGGCAGCGGTCGTGCTAGCGCCCTTGTTGCTAAACACGCTCGCATTGCCAGCATCGGCGCAGGTCAAGGACGACACGGTCACCTTTGCCGCGCCGGGATTACTGGAGAAAAAATCGGACAAGAAGATTCCGGACGTCAAAGCCGCACCGCAAGCGTGGCCGCGGCTCGACCCGGGTTCGGCGCTCTGCCGCACCGCCGAGGACTTGACCCGTCTGACCGCCAATCGCACGCACACCGCAGGCGGCGGACCGGCGGACTGCCAGATTGTGCATGTCGCAACCGCCGTCGATGTCGTGCAACGGCAAGGCGCCGGACGCACGCAAATACGCCTGACCGAGCGACCGGCAGTCCTGGGGTGGACCGATGTGTGGCTGCCGGAGAAGGCGCCGCTGAAGCGTTAGGGCAGATCGGCGGATCGGCCGGATAAATCCGCGTCGATCTCGGCGACATAGGCCGGCGGCAGCAGCGTGCGCCAGGCGTCCAAGCCGACAACGCCGGTCGGATTGTCCCGCAGCAGCGCGCGCTTCACGAACGGAAACCCAGCGTCGTAGAGTGCGCGCCATCCACCCAAGGTGGGGTTGGCAATCGAACCATCCGGCACGATCGTTTCGTACGGAAACAATGCCTGGATGCGAAAACCGGCACGGCGCATACGTGCGGACAATCCGATTTCGTATCGACCGACCATCCAACGCCGCGACGGCAGCGGCACAGTCCAATACCAGAACGACTTCCACACCGCGCTGCGGATCGCCACCTCGTTCGCCAACAAAAAATATGATTGCAGATGCGACCCGCGCTCCCGACTATCCGTGAGGCCCCATAGCTCGGCTGCTCCCGGCGGCATCCGGGCCAGCAACGGGGCCAGCGGCTTCAACGGTCCGTAGACGCTATCGTTAACCAACAATATTCGTTTCGTTTCCCGGCGCGGCAGCGACAATGCCCGCATCGCCATGCGCCAGGCGCAGAAATCGATGCCGATATTCCGCCGGGTCAGAAACACCGAAACTTCGGTCAGGCGCGCCGCAATGTCCGGTCGGATAGGCCGGCCGTTCGACACGACGACGACCGAAAATCCAGCCTGGGCCAGTTCGCGCACATAGCGGACGGTGTCGGGCCGAACCGCGCCGGTCGGGTCCCAATGGCAGAGGATGGCGACGTCGGGTGCCAACGTCACCGAACCGCTCTACGCTGTCTCGGCCATGCGGGCATCGCGGGCCGCCGAAAGCGCATCCCGCCGTTCCCAGAGGGAGCGGTACCAGTCGAGCCGGGCAGCGACTTGGTAGGCGAGCATGCGTTCGCTGGCGACGTAGGCGCGGGCGCGATCGCCGATCCCGCGCGACAGTTCCGGCATGACCAGCAATCGCATCAGGCGCGTGCGCAACTCTTGCGGATCGCGAAACAGAAACCCGGTTTGCCCGTCCACGATACTGTCGCTGTAAACCACGCTGCTGGCCAAGGGAACGACGCGATGGGACGCTGCCTCGATGAATTTCAGGTCGGATTTCGCCCGGTTGAAACCGTTATCGGCCAACGGCATGAACGAGATCTCGCAACGCCCGAGGATCTCGTTGTAGGTGGCATAATCGCAGATCGGGGTGAAGGTTTTGTGCGGCGAGGTCAGCGCGTGGAAGAAGGCATCGTCGTGCAGCACCTGGAATTTCAGCCGCTCGCCGGCGATGTCCGCGACATCGTTGAGGACTGGCAGATAGTCCCGCCAATCCTGCTCCCGGTTCAGGGCGCCAAAGAACAAGGTCGTGGCACGGGGATCGGCAAAATTCCGCACCTCGGGCAGCACATCGATGGCGTTCGGGAACACCGCGATTTCCGGATTGCGGGTGCGCAGGACCTCGGCCAGGGTAGGGGTGCTGGTCTGGATCGCGTGCACGCCACGGAACGTGAGCTGGGCTTCGTCCTGCATGCCGGAGAAGAAATCGGGATGGTCGTCGAACTCGGTCACCACCAGCCAACCGGCTTCGGTCAACATGCGCAATAAATCGCGGCCCTGCTGCCCGGCTAGGGAAGGTCGGTGCAACACAAAAATGTGCGGCGTTCCATCGTGCGGCTTGGATAGATCGACTTCGTTGCTCAGGTTGACGCTGACCATCGGGTCCGACGCCAGCGCCTGGAACGGCTGCACCACGCGGACATGCGAAACTCCGCCCACCGGCGGCAGCATCGTCCCGGCCAGATGCACGCGCGGGCGCTCCCGCTTCCGGACCCGCCAGATGAACTGCAACGCGGCAGCGCGGCGCGCATACCCGGCGGGGTCGATACCCAACGCCCCCAACGCCGGCCCGATCGCCGTCGCGAACTGCTGCGCCTGCTCGGCATCGAAAATACGCGGCGTGGCATCGCATAGGTAGAAGCCGGCCTCGACCAATCCCCGCCGCATGCTATCCAACCCGAACCACCGCAGATGGCCGCGATCCAACAGGCCCGACGGCTCATAATCCCAGGTGCCGCGCAGCAGGCGTTCGGTGAAGGTCCAATGTTCGATGTTGGGCACGCAGAGCAACATCGTCCCATCCGGGTGCAGCAACGCCGCGTGGCGCCGCAGGGTGCCGAAGGGATCCTGCATATGGGCCAAAGATGCCGCGTAGACGATGCAATCGTACCCGCCCGGCACGCTCGGCGGCAACACCTCGGAATCGGGGTCCATGACCACGACCTCATCGAGTTGGGTGCGGGCGATCGCGGCGAGGGCCGGATCGGCTTCGACACCGACGATGCGGCAGGCCGGGCTGAAACGTTTGAACGCCGCGCCCAACTCGCCCTGTCCGCAACCGACCTCCAGGATCGAGCGGCAGGAAAGCGGGATGCGTTGCAACAGGTCGGCAGGCGGAAAATGCGGGGCGGGCGTGTGTGTGTCAGGCGGCATCGGGATCGTGCGCTCTCGCGGGCTGGTGACCGGGACGCCGCTGCTATTGCATGAGCGGCGAAGGTTGGTAGGCGCTTCCCCGGCCTGGGTGCAAGGGTGTCCGGCGCAACAAGTCCAGTTGCTCCAGCATTCGGGTCTGGCATCGGTCCAATGCGATGCGACACGACAGTTGTGGGGTGGCCAGGGCGGCCCGATGCAGCGATCGCGCGGCCCGATCGACAAACCAATCCGCCGCCACGCCGCGCAGACGTTCGCCCTGCCGTTCCAACAACCCGCGCCCGGCATGAAACGTGGCGAGGCGAGACACCCGTGCCTTTTCCAGCAGCGACGATGCGGGCAGCCGCTGGAAGCGGAGCGTCAGGTCCAACGAGTCCGCCCAATCGAACCATTTCGGCCGATGGATCGGCGCCAACGGCTCGATCGCCACCCAGGGGATACCGAGCGCATCGGCGACGATGGCGCCGTGCAGGGCCTCGCTCAGCAGGACGTGGCAATCGGCGATGGCGGCCGCGATCGCCAGCGGATCACCGCGCGGGTCGATCAATGCGATACCGTTGGCCGCCGCCGCTGCGTCCCAGGCCCCGCTGGCCACGCTCTCGAAATGCGGCATAAATCCGATACGGTGGGGTTTACGCCTTGGGATCAGGCCGAGGGCCGGCAACAGCGACGCCGGGTCGCCCAGGCCGAGGGCGGTCGGCAACCCCAGCTTTTGCGCCGTCCGGGGGCCACGCACCCAACGGATATCCCAGCCCCCGTCGAGCGTCGGCAGTTGCTGATAGCCCCCGTACCCCGACCCCGCCACAAGCTTCAGGCCACCGTCGGCATGCCGCCGATCCAGCACCGAGCCGATGCCGATGAAACGCGCGGCGGGGTCGTCGTCGAAGAACCCCGGCAACAGGCGCGGCCACAGGATCGTGTTCAATTCGTCCCCGAAATTCCGCGCCCCGCCCTGCCAGCGATACAGGATCATGGCCCGAACGCCGCTTTGAGGAAGCCCGCCGCATAGGCAAGGCGCCACCGCACCGCGAGCAACCGGGTCGAGGATTGCGGCACCAACGCCGCCGGCGCGTACAACAACGCCACCGCCAACCGCCGTGGCAGTTCTTTCCAAACCTGTGCGCGGTAGCCCAGCATCCTGCGGGTCAGCACGGTCGAAACCCCCTGCCAGTATAGCCGGGCGAGCAACCATTCCGGCCGGAACCGGGTCGCCTGGATCTGGTGGTGCACAACGATGCGCGAGTCGTACCGCACGCTCAGACCGGCATCCTGCAAGCGCCAGGCGAGTTGCACCTCCTCATCGGAGCGCAAGCTCCCGCCATGCCGCCCGAGCCCGGTGCCGAAGCCGCCGACTTTCAGCAAGGCTTGGACATCGACGGTCATGTTCGCTGCGTAGGGTTCCAACTTCTCGGGCAGGTCGGGCGTGCGATACTCGCCCCGGCCCTGGTGTTCGATAATAGACAGCACCCCGCGCAAGCTATGCGGCCACCAGACGGGCAGCGGTACCTCCCACTTCGGCAGGATGCGCCCGCCGAGGACCGCCGGCAGCGGGCCGGGTTCGCCCAGCGCCTGCAAAATGGCACCGACCCAGCCGGGATCGGGGATGGCGTCGTCGTCGATATAGGCGATGAAGCGGGTTCCGCAGGCCGCCGCACCGACATTGCGGGCGAGACTGACGCCAGGCTTCTCCAGCGCGATCAGATCGGTTCCGGGGTAACGCTCCACCAGCTGGCGCAGGTCCGTTCGGACCGCCGATGTCGAACCGCTATCGACTACCAGGGTTCGGAACCGGGCGCGCGGCGCGGTTTGTCCGGCGAGCCCGTCGAGGCAATCCCGGACATACCGAGGACGGTTATGGGTGCACAGGCAAACGGTCAGGTCCATACATCGGACGATACGCATGCAATCGTTGACAAAGTCTTAACGGCGGCAAGAATTTTTCGGGTATGCAGCGAAATTCCCATTTGCCGCAGCCATACGATACGCGTCGCGTTCGGAGGCGAACCCGACGCACGACATGGGCGCGGATCGGAGACCGATCCTACCCGCGCCCGACGCCGTAGTACACGAAACCGGCACCCCGCATCGCGGCGGGATCGTACACATTGCGCAGATCGACCATCACGTTGCCGTTCATCGCCTCTCGCAATTTGGTCGGCGACAGCGCGCGGAATTCGTTCCATTCCGTAATCAGCAGCAACGCGTCGGCACCGGTCACCGCCTCCATGGTATCGCGGCAATATTCGACCCCTGCCGGCAGCAAGGGCCGCGCCTGCTCCATCCCCTCCGGGTCGTAGGCGCGGACCGTCGCCCCGTCCCCGATCAGGCGAGACACGATCGACAGCGACGGCGCATCGCGCATGTCGTCGGTTTCCGGTTTGAAGGTCAGCCCGAGGACCGCAATCTTCTTGCCCCGCACCGATCCGCCGCACGCCGCAATGACGCGCATCGCCATGCTCGATTTACGGGCGTCGTTGACGGCGACCGTCGCCTCCACCAACCGGGACGGCGCACCGTAATCCTGTGCCGTTCGCACCAGCGCCAAAGTGTCCTTGGGAAAGCACGAACCGCCATAGCCCGGGCCGGGGTGCAGGAATTTGCGGCCGATGCGCCCATCCAGGCCGATGCCGCGCGCGACGTCGTGCACATCCGCCCCCACCTTCTCGCAGAGATCCGCCATCTCGTTGATGAAGGTGACTTTCATCGCCAGGAACGCGTTCGCCGCATATTTCGTCAACTCGGCCGTTTCGATGCCGGTGAACACGATCGGCGCCTCGATCAGATAGAGCGGGCGATACAGACGTCGCAGCACCTCCCGCGCGCGTTCGGACTCGGCACCGATGACCACGCGGTCGGGGCGCATGAAGTCGCCGATGGCATTGCCTTCGCGCAGGAATTCCGGATTCGACGCAACATCGAATTCCAGATCGGGCCGAGCGGCGCGGACAATTTCGGCGATGCGGCGGCCGGTGCCGACCGGGACGGTGGATTTCGTCACGATCGTCGCATACCCCGTCAGCGCCTTCGCCACCTGCTCGGCAGCCGCAAAAACATAGGTCAGATCGGCATGCCCGTCGCCGCGCCGGGTCGGGGTGCCGACCGCGATGAACACCGCCTCGGTTCCTTCGAGCGCGGTTTTCAGGTCGCCGGTAAAGGTCAGGCGGCCAGCCCGCACGTTTTCCGCCACCAATTTTTCCAGCCCCGGCTCATAGATCGGCATGCGACCTTCGCGCAGAGCGGCCAATTTCGTCGCGTCGGTCTCCATGACCGTCACGTCGGTGCCAAACTCCGCAAAGCAGGCGCCAGAGACAAGGCCGACATAGCCCCCGCCGATCATCGTGATGCGCACCGCTTTGTGTCCTTCATGCCGAACCGCAGTGGATTCAGCACAACCCGGCGGCAGATTCCAGTGTGCGATGGACCCATCCACGATCAGCCCCTCCCGTAAAGTGCGGCTTCGTCCAACACCGCTTGTTCGCGTCGATCGGCAGCAAGCCGGCGTTCGGTCGCGCGCCCGGCCAACAACTCATCCATCGCCCGGGCCGCCGAGCGGCCTGCGGCCAAAACGGCGCGCGCTTCGGCAGACTGGGTTTCGGCCGAGGCCAGCAGATTGGCGGCAGCGATGCGCTCGGCACCGATCCGGCGCAGCCAGCGGGACAAGCCCTCGACCGCATGATCGTCGCCGGATGGATCGCTGGCGGCGTCGGTCTCCGCCGCGATGCGCGCATCGATCGCCCGCAAGGCGGCGGCAGCGGCGGCTTCGGCGGTCAGGCAATCGGCCAAGGCACGCTTGGCTTCATCGACGGCGATTCGGCGCAGGCGGGCGACAATCGCCAAGGGAGAACGTTGCAAATCAGCCATTGCGTGGCTCCAAAGCGGCTCGTAGTTGGGCGAAAGCGTCGGCAAGCGGGGTCCATTGCGCACGATCCTGGCGCAACACCGCCTCGATCCCCGGCATGAGCGCCAGTGCCTCATCGGCGGCGGCATCGGTGCCCGGACGGTAGGCGCCCAACCGCACGAGGTCGGCGATATCGGCATGCACGGCGACGATGCCGCGGGCGCGTCGCACCAGCGCGGCTTCTTCCGGCGACAGGCAACCGGCGGCCGCGCGCGACAGCGACCGCAGCACATCGACCGGCGGATAGCGTCCGGCCTCGGCAATGCGACGGTCGAGGATGACGTGGCCGTCGAGAATGCCGCGAACGGCATCGGACACCGGTTCGTTGGTGTCGTCGCCCTCCACCAGGACGGTGAACAGCGCGGTAATGGTGCCGACGCCAATGCCCGGCCCCGCCCGTTCCAACAACCGAGGCAATGCGGCGAACACGCTGGGCGGGTAGCCGCGCGTGGCGGGGGGCTCGCCAGCCGCCAGCCCGATTTCCCGCAGCGCCAGGCAATAGCGGGTCAGGCTATCCATTAACAGCAACACACTTTTCCCCGCGTCGCGAAAGTGCTCGGCCACCGTCATCGCGGCTTCGGCCGCCTGACGGCGTAGCAGCGGCGAGGCGTCGGATGTAGCAACAACCACGACGGAGCGGGCCAGGCCTTCGGGTCCCAGATCGTCCTCCAGGAACTCCCGCACTTCCCGCCCGCGTTCGCCCACCAAAGCCAGCACGGCGACGTCGCAACCATCGCCCCGGGCCAGCATCGCCAGCAGGGTGGATTTGCCGATGCCGGAGCCGGCGAACAAACCGAGCCGCTGGCCCCGTCGGCAGGTCGCGAAGCAATCGAGGGCCCTGACACCCAGATCCATCCGAGGACCCAGCCGCGCGCGGGATGTGGCCTCGGGCGGGCTGGCGCGGAGGGAGCGGGCGTATTTGCCGGGTGGCAGAATGCCTTTGCCGTCCACCGGCCGGCCCAAGGGGTCGATCACGCGCCCCAACCAGGCATCGGACACCGCGAGGACCCCGCCCTTTCCGTTCGCCATACGGGCGATGTGGCCCGGGCCGATGCCATCCAGGGCGGCGAACGGCATGGCGCGCGCCAACCCGCCGCCGAACCCAACGACCTCCGCCCCGATCGGCCGAGCGTCGCGTCCGATCAGGTCCAAACGGTCGCCGACGGCCAGGAGTCCGGCGAAGCCGTCGACCTCCACGGTCATACCGGCCACGGCCGCGATTCGCCCTTCGACGCCGAATGCACCGACGGGCTGTAGCTCTCCACGGCAGGCTCGCGCTCTGGTTGAAATTGATGTACTCTTCACGAGGCACTGTCCCTGAAATTGGGACGCATGTTCCTGTTTTATTCCAAATATATCAGGAATATGCATCGCATAAGGTGAGACTATACATCTTTTAGGTGAAAAATCTATGGTCAATTGCACGCTATGGTGGTATATCATCGACCAGAACCAATCGAGGGCCTCATGCGCGTCCTGCTTGTTGAAGACGACCTCACCGCCGCCCGCACCATCGTGCTGATGCTACGCGCAGCCGGCGCCGTGGTGGATCATTCGCCGCTTGGGGAAGAGGCGGTCGAACTGACCCGACACTATGAATACGACATCGTCCTGCTGGACCTGATGCTGCCCGATATCGAAGGGTTCGAGGTCGTGCGGCGCCTGCGCATCGCGCGCAACGACACGCCCATACTTGTCCTGTCGGGGCTGGTCCGCTCCCCCGCCAAGGTCAAGGCATTGGGCCTGGGCGCCGACGACTTCATCACCAAACCCTTCGACAACGCCGAATTGCTCGCCCGCATGCAGGCCGTGGTTCGCCGCGCCAAAGGCTTTAGCCAGCCGGTGCTAAGGGTCGGGCCGATCGAACTGAACCTCGACAGTCGGGAGGTCTACGTCGATGGGCGGGAGGTGCATTTGACCGGCAAGGAGTATTCCATTTTGGAACTGCTGGTGCTGCGCAAGGGCATGGTGCTCACGAAGGAGGCGTTCCTGAACCACCTTTATGGCGGCATGGACGAACCGGAAATGAAGATCGTCGATGTCTTCGTCTGCAAGCTGCGCCGCAAAATGGCGAAGGCCGGGGCGGATGGGATGATCGGCACGATCTGGGGCCGTGGCTACATGATCCGCTCCCCGGATGGGGAGGAGGCCGAGTTGCCTCGCCTGGGGCCGTTCCGTCCGGACGAGTTTACCGAAGAGCTACCGGCCAGCCTGAACGGCATCCTGCCCCGCACCCTTACGGCCGCCTGACGGCAGGTCTTGCGCTGTATCGACATCGCGGAGCGTCCGCAGCAGGGCGACCGAACGGCCGACGAAGTTGGCGCGGGTGTCGGCCAGCGCATGTTCGCTGGACCACCGAGCGTTGGCGAAGGGCCGAGCCGGCCGGTTGGGACCCATGGCGACGAGCCAGTAGCCGCCGTCCTCGGCCGGTCCGAATACCGCATCGGCGGAACCGAGCGCCCGAAACGCCGCGCGGGCGTCGGAGGCGTTGGCGGCGGGGATGTCGCAGCCGATGATCGCGGTGTTGCCCCGCCGAAACCGACGGAACACGCGATCCATCCGCTGGCCGATGTCACCGCCACCCTGAGGGATGACGCTTCCCTGGGGAATAACGCTGGGTCGTGCGGCGCTGTCCGGTGTTATCGCCAGAACCGTTCGAAAGGTGCGATCCCGGCGCAACGAGCGCAGCAGCGCCTCCAGAGTCGCGGTGTGGAACCGCAATGCTGCCCGATCCCCGATCCCCCGCGCCAGACGGCGCTTCACCGTCCCCAGCCTCGCCGCTCGGGCCATAACGACAATCGTATTCCTCATTTGTAGAGCCTGACGATCCAATGCGGGGGCACACCGGCGAACCATAGCGCAAGGCAGCATAGATTGCGCGCCGACCGCAGGAACCAACCGTCGCGCTGCCATTTATCCGCGTCCGTCAGCGCGACGGCGTCCAGCGGCACCAGCCGCGCTCGCCCGAGGCGCCGGACCAGATCCACATCCTCCATCAACGGCAAGGGTCGCATCCCGCCGACTCGGTCCAACAAATCCCGATGAATGAGCAGTCCCTGATCGCCGTACGGTAAGCCAAGCACCCGGCAGCGCCATGCAACCATGCGTTCCAACCGGCGGGCCTGCAGTGCGGTGCTGTCGAGCGCGAAGCGAAAATATCCTGCGCGGTCGGGATCGCCAGCCATGTGACGCTCGGCTGCTTCCTGCCAGCCCGGCTGCAACCGCGTATCGGCATGGAGCAGCAACAGCCATGGCCGATCGCCGGCGGCGATGCCCGCTGCCAACTGGCTGCCCCGCCCCTTCGGCGCGCGCACCACCCGGGCACCCAGCGTTGCGGCGATCGCGCAGGTGTCGTCGGCACTGCCCCCATCTGCGACCACGACATCGGCCATCGAACCCAGCGCGGCGGTCGTCGCGGGGAGCGTGCGTGCGGCGTTCCAGGTGGGGACGATGGCGACCAGCGCGCGGTTATGCGTCCCGGCTTTTGGTTCGGCGACTTCCTGCTTCATGTTCCCATTATGTTCTTGACCGTCGCGCCCAAGTCTGCGAGAAAACGAGGCGAACGGACGGAGAACGCATCATGCGCGCGCAGACCGAACAAGGCAATATCGAACAAGGCCGCATCGACAGGGACGCCATCGCCGCCATGGAATTGGCCGGGCTGCCCGATGCCGAACCGGCGATCCGAGCGCCCTCGCTTCAGCATCGCGGCAGGGGCGCCGTTACCAACCCGCCGGTCCGTTTCGAACAACGTGCCGCAAGCCCGTTCGACGACGGCTGGGAAACCTTGACCGCCGATTTCGGCGAACTGCCCAAGCTGGCGACCAGCCTGACCAAGGATACCACGAAGTCGGCGATCGCCTGGAACAACTCCCCCGACCTGGGGTTCGACCGATCGGTCAATCCGTATCGGGGCTGCGAGCACGGTTGCGTCTATTGCTTCGCTCGCCCGACGCACGCCTATCTTGGCTACTCCCCCGGTCTCGATTTCGAAACGAAGCTGACCTATAAGCCGGACGTCGCGGAACTGCTGGACAAGGAACTCCGCAAGCCCGGCTATCGAGCGCGCACCCTCGCGCTCGGTTCCAACACCGACCCATACCAGCCCGTCGAGCGCACCCTGAAGCTCACCCGCTCGGTGCTGGAGACGATGGACAAATTCAACCACCCCGTGGGCATCGTGACCAAATCGGCCGGCGTGCTGCGCGATCTCGATATTCTGTCGTCGATGGCAAAGCGCAATCTGGTGCGGGTCTACATCTCGCTGACCACGCTCGACCCGGCGTTGGCCCGTGCGATGGAACCTCGGGCCGCAACACCTGCGCGACGCTTGCACACGATCGCGGAACTGACCCGCGCCGGGGTGCCGGCTGGCGTGCTGACGGCGCCGATGATCCCCGGCCTGAACGATGTCGAGTTGGAAAAGCTGCTGGAAGCCGCCGCCCGCGCCGGGGCACGCCATGCCGGCTATGTTCTGCTGCGGTTGCCGCATGAAATTCGTGAGATGTTCGAAGCCTGGTTGCACACCCATTTCCCGGATCGAGCCAAACACGTGCTCAGTCTGGTGCGCGACACCCGTGGCGGGGCGTTGAACGATGCGCGCTTTCATCACCGGTTCTCCGGCCAGGGTGTCTATGCCGATCTACTGCTGCGACGCTTTACCCGGGCGGCGCGCCAATGGGGCCTGGATGAAACGCGGGAAGGCTTGGATTGCAGCGCATTCGCCGTCCCCGGTGCGGTTGCGGCTAACGAGCAGGCCCAGTTGTCCCTGTTCTGACGGCCGGTTGCGTCCGGTATCCGAACGTCGAATACTGGATGCTTGCGACCCTAACGAATGGAGGAAAACCGATGTCGTTCTACCGTGGCATGACCTGCACGAACGTCACCCTCGCCGGTGCCGACGGTGCCCCGATCACCGCTTATGTTGCCAAGCCCGAAGGACCCGGCCCGTTCCCGGGCGTGGTGCTGATCCACCACCTGCCGGGTTGGTCGGAACTCTATATCGAAACCACGCGCCGCTTCGCCCATCATGGTTACATGGCGATCTGCGCCAACCTGTATCAGCGCGAGGGCGGCGGATCCGATGGCAACCCCGACGACGTTGCCGCGAAGGTGCGCGCCGATGGCGGCGTTTCCGACGCACAGATGGTCGGCGACACGGCGGCAGCGGTGGCATGGATGCGGGCGCAGCCGAACCATAACGGCAAGGTCGGCCTGATCGGGTCGTGCTCCGGCGGGCGGCATGCGTTCATCTACGGGTGCCAGCGCACCGACGTCGATGCGATCTGCGAGCAATGGGGCGGCGGCGTGGTGATGGCGCCAGCCGATCTGAACGACAAGAAACCGGTCGCGCCGATCGACATGACTGCGACCCTGTCCGCGCCGCTGCTGGGTCTGTTCGGCAACGACGACCGTGCGCCAAGCCCGGAACAGGTGGACCAACACGAAGCGGCGTTGAAGCAGCATGGCAAGAACTACGAATTCCACCGCTACGACGGCGCCGGGCATGGCTTCTTCTATTGGCACCGCCCGTTGTACCGGCCGGAGCAGGCGATGGACGGTTGGAACAAGATCTGGGCGTTCTTCGGCAAACACCTGACGAAGTAAGGAGACCGGAACGATGTGCACGTCGATCGTCGAGATCGTACGCGCCGAGGGCATGGCGAAGCGCGGGGACCAATGGTTCCCGCTGACGCAGTCGGTGGTCGCCTACGACCACGCCCGCCATGCGCCTTTGGGCGACGTCATCACCCTGGATTTCTTCAACACATCGCTGGACGCCGGTGCCAGGGCGGCGGTGGAACTGACGCTCGATTCCGCCAAGGAATTGCGCGCAGCCCTAGATCGGGCGATCGCCGCCGCCGACTTCGAAGAAGCGGAGGTGCGCGGCAAGCACACCGTACCGCGACTGGTGCGCGCGGCCTGACAGCAAGGGCGCTCGGAGCAATCGGGGCGCCCTTCGACACCTTGTCCTCGGACCCTTGCCGACACCGCCGGTTACCGCCGCGCGTAGCGGTTCGGGAACGGCAGGGACGACCGACCCCTTTCAACCGCTTGTTCGAGCATTACCCAAGGCGAAACCGAACCATGTGGGAACCGAGCACACGTTATCCCGATCCGGCCGTTCAGGTGCTGGATCCCAGCTTCAATGCGTATCGCCTGCCGCTCGCGTCGGTGGAGCGGCTGTATACCGGCTGCCGCTGGTCGGAAGGCCCGGTGTATGTCGCCGACGGGCGCTATTTGCTGTGGAGCGACATTCCTAACGATCGCATTCTGAAATGGGAGGAAGAGACGGGCGCCGTCTCGGTTTTCCGCAAAACCTCCTATAACGCCAACGGCAACACCCGCGACCGCCAGGGCCGTCTGGTCACCTGCGAGCATCGCGGCCGCCGCGTCAGCCGCACCGAATACGACGGATCGATCGTCACGCTCGCCGACAGTTTCGATGGCAAGCCCCTGAACTCCCCCAACGATGTCGTGGTGAAGTCGGACGGATCGATTTGGTTCACCGACCCGGCTTTTGGGATCAGCGGCTATTACGAAGGCGAGAAGGCGGACGCCGAACTGCCGATGGCGGTGTATCGCATCGATGGGACGACGGGGCGGGTGACCAAGATGACCGACACGGTCGAGGGTCCGAACGGTCTTGCTTTCTCCCCCGACGAGAAAATTCTTTACGTGGTGGCGTCGCGGGGCATGCCGACCCGCCGGATCGAGGCGTTCGACGTCACCGATGCCGGCTTGAAAAATCAGCGCGTGTTCATCGATGCCGGACCGGGTACCCCCGATGGGTTCCGGGTCGATATCGACGGCAATCTATGGTGCGGCTGGGGCATGGGCGATCCGGCCCTGGACGGGGTGCGCATTTTCAACAGTGCGGGCGCGCCGATCGGTCATATCGCGTTGCCGGAAAGGGCGGCGAATCTGTGCTTCGGCGGGCGCTTCCGCAACCGCTTGTTCATGGCCGCCAGCCACGGGCTGTATGCGCTATATGTCAACACACAGGGGGCTATCGGGGGCTGAACGGCCGCACCGCGTCCAACAGGCGATCGGTCGGCGCCAGCCGTGGCCCCTGCCCGTCGTCGGTTGGCGGCACCACGATCACGCCCCAACTCGGCAATGTGCGCAACGAAGCCTGCGCGATCGGGTGATCGAACAATGGCTGATTGAGCGACGGGGCCACGATAACCGGCGTGCGGCGCCCGATCGCCTCGGCAGCCACGGACAGCGCCAGGGTGTCGGCAATCCCCGCCGCCAGCTTGTTCAGCGAGTTGAACCCGCACGGTGCGAACAGCACCGGACCGAACGGCGGCCGGGGGCGGATGGCGAGGTCGAAATACGACTCCACCACCTGCGCGCCCGGCACATCGGCCAGTTCCCGCAAGGCGATCGTGCGCGATGCATTCGGTGTCGGAATGGCGATGACGCGCGGGAAGCCCAGGCGGACCAATCCCGCCAGGATTTCCGGCCCGCGCGCGGCCGTCGTGGTGCCGCTGACGATCAGGTAGACGGTGTCGAAGATCATTCGGCTCTCCTTTGCCATGCCCCAGACGGTTCGATCGTCGCGGTCTAGACTGGCATCGTCCGTTTCTGATGCGCCCGCCCGATACGCGCGGTTTCGGGATCGTGCCCGGCGATCACCCGCACGCCCTCGTCCAAACGGCCGGCGATGTTGCTGGGCGAGCAGCCCTCCAGAAACGCGATCCCGTTGCGCAGGCAGGCGTTCAGGACCTTATTCCGAGCGGCGGCCATGATGGGGGGATAGGGATCGCGCATGATGGCGACGGAGCCAAGCGACAAGCTCAGATCGCCCGGCCCCATTTCGGCAAAACCCAGGCCGGGGACGGCGCAGATGGCATCGGCGTTGGCGATCCCTTCCGGACTTTCCAATTTCACACCCAGCAGCAATTCCCCTGCGGGATTGAGCGGCCAGGGCTCGCACTTGTCCATATAATCCGCCCCCGACAGGCCCCAGATCGGGGCGGCGGTGTTTTCCGAGCCCCGGCCACGCGTGCCGATGCCCAATAGGCCGGGGGCTGCCGTTGGGCGGATCGCCCCGTCCAAACGCGCCTCCGGCGAGGGCAGTGCGGGATCGACGCCATGCGGATGATGCGGATAGCGGCAGGCTTCGACGAAGGCCCGCACGGCATCCACCGTCTCCGCCTGACAGAGCAGGATGCCATGCACCCCGCGCCCGAGGATTTGTCGGAACTGCCAGGCGTTAAAGCGGACGTTGGCCTCATCCGTTCCGTTGACCGGCGCTTCGACGATGACGGTCGGTGTGCGGTGCCCGGATCGGGTGGGGCCGGCATCGACCATGCCGCGCAGGTATTCCGCGAGGCCGGCCATATCGAAGGAACCGTGTTCCATGCCGACATTCATATAATCGGCCCAGGTGCCGGCGTCGGTCTTGCCTTGCTCATAGGTCAGCACGTGGCCGCTATGCGGGCCGTCGTAGTAGATGGCCTGTCCGGCTTGCAGCAGTTCGATGGCGCGATTGACGCGGCGCATGGCATATCCTCCGATGGTCGCGGATAGTGTGCGTCAGCGGCGGACGGATTGACAGCCAACCGCGCGGCTTACAGGGTCGCGTCGATATATGTGCCGCCGGAAACGCCAAGGAAATGACTGAATGACCCCCGCGCAATACAAGCCCGTCGATGTCCTCGTGATCGGCGCGGGCAACGCCGCCGCAAACGCCGCCTTGTCGGCGCACGAACAAGGCGCCTCGGTCGCCATGCTGGAAACCGCGCCGGAAACCGCGCGCGGCGGCAACTCGGCGTTTACCGGCGGTGCGTTCCGCTTCGTTTACGACGGGCTCGACGACTTGCTGGCGTTGGCGCCGGATATCGCCGACCTCGACCTCGCGAATATCGACTTCGGCACCTACACCGAAGGCCAGTATTTCGACGACATGGGCCGCCTGACCGATTATCGCTGCGATCCCGAATTGACCGAGGTGCTGATCGGCGGCTCCTACCAATCCGCGTTGTGGTTGAAGAAACACGGCGTCAAGTTCCAGCCGGCGTTGGGTCGGCAAGCCTTCAAGGTCGATGGCAAGTTCAAATTCTGGGGCGGACTGGCCTGCCACCTCAACGGCGGCGGCGCACAACTCGTCAAGACCCTCCACGAGGCGCTCGGCAAAGCCGGCATCCCCGTCTACTACAACACCACCGGATTCCAATTGCTGCACGACGATGCGCGGGTGCAAGGGGTGCGGGTTCGCAACGGTGGGCGGGTGTACGACCTGCACGCGCGGTCCGTCGTCCTGGCCTGCGGCGGGTTCGAATCCAACCCCGAAATGCGGTCGCGCTACATCGGGCCGAACTGGGATTTGGCGAAAGTCCGCGGCACCCGGTTCAATCAAGGCTACGGGCACAAAATGGCGATGGATATCGGCGCCGCCCCGTTCGGCCATTGGTCCGGCGCCCATGCCGTGCAATGGGACATGAACGCGCCGCCCTACGGCGATCTGACCGTCGGCGACCAATTCCAGAAGCACAACTACCCCTTCGGCGTGCTGCTGAACGCCAAAGGCGAGCGCTTCCTGGATGAGGGCAAGGATTTCCACTCCTACACCTACGCCGCCTACGGGCACGAGGTGATGAAGCAGCCCGGGCTGTTCGCGTGGCAGGTCTTCGACTCCAAGATCAACGACCTGTTGCGCAGCGAATACCGCATCCCGCGCATCACCAAGGAAGTGGCGAACACACTCGAAGAACTGGTCGGCAAATTGACCGGCGTCGATCCGGTGCAGGCGCTGGCGACGCTGAAAGCGTTCAACGAAGCACCGCGGCCGGATGTGAAATTCAACCCCAACGTCCACGATGGGCTGCGCACGATCGGAATTCCCTTTCCCAAGACCAATTGGGCGCAGAAACTGGATACACCGCCCTATCATGCCTACGGCGTGACGGCCGGCGTGACCTTCACCTTTGGAGGCTTGAAAGTGACAACATCGGCAGAAGTCGAGGATACCAACGGCGTGAGAATCGACGGCCTGTTCGCGGCCGGCGAAATTGTCGGAGGGCTTTATTACCACAACTACGGCAGCGGCACCGGGCTGGTGGCCGGCGTCACCTTCGGCCGGATCGCAGGCAGCGGCGCCGCTGCCTGGGCGCAACGCTGATGCGCCGGGTTCTGTTTGGCCTCACGGCCCTGGTGTGCGCGCACGCCGCCCAGGCCTGCGACAATCCCCGGCAAATGGACGGGTTCAAGACCTGCGCCGATGTCGCCAAGGCGGAAGCCGAGGGCACGGTGCTGGTTTATTCGCCCGATCCGGAAACCAATCAGGCCGCGCTGATGGCATCCTTCACCGCAGCCTTCCCGAAGATCAAAACCAACTACCTGCGTCTGCAAACCGGCGCGCTCTATGCTCGCTTGATGGCCGAGCGGCAGGCCAAGACGCATATCGCCGATATCCTCGTGCTCACCGACATGACCTTCACGCTTGACTTCCAGAAGCGGAAGGGCTGGATGCAATACGTGTCGCCGGAAAGCGGCGCTTACCTGACGAAATATAAAAGCACGCCCGAGGGGCTGTATGTCTGGGGCGCGGCGATCATCTCCGGCATTGCCTACAACCCGACGACCGTCAAAGCCGAGGACGCGCCGAAAAGCTGGGCCGATCTCGCCAATCCCCGGTGGAAGGACGCGATCAACGTCAAGGTCTCCACGGCGGGCACGCAGCATCAGGTCTGGTATTCGATCGGCCAGATCCTCGGGCCGAAATTCTGGCAGGATTTCGCCAAGCTGAATCCTCGGGCGTTCGACAGCTACATCCAGCAGTTCGATCGCACCATCAGTGGTCAGGATCAGATCATCGAGAACGGGCAATACTCCGGCGTGCTGCAATTCAAGGCCAAAGGCGCCCCGATCGAATTCGTGTTCCCGACCGAGGGCGAAATCGCCACCCCGTCGGTCTATGGCGCGATCGCCGAGGCCCCGCATCCGGAAGCGGCGAAACTGTTCATGGATTGGCTCATGGGCGTGCCTGGGCAGACGGCGCTGGTGAAGGCGTCCTCGTTGCACTCGATCCGAGCGGATGTGGCCCCGCCGACGGGCGGCGCGCCGATTTCGGCGTTCAAGCTGCTGACCCCGGACGACTGGGATGCATTTCTGAAAACGCACACCCAATTCGTGAAGGAATGGGACAAAATGGTGGGGATGCGGTGATGATCAAAACTCTTCTGCTCGCGTGCGCCCTGCTGTTCGGTTCTCAGGCATGGGCTTGCGACAATCCGCGTCGGATGGATGGATTCGTTACCTGTGCCGATGTGGAAAAAGCCTTCAAGGAAGGCAACATCGTGCACTACGCGCCCGATCCGGAAGCCGAAATGGCCAACTACATGGCCGCCTTCCACAAGGCCTTCCCGCAGATCCAAACCAATTTCATGCGGCTGCAAACGGGAGCGCTGTATGCGCGTCTGTCGGCCGAGCGGCAGGGCAAGGTTTATACCCCGGATACGCTGATGCTGACGGAAATCGGTTTCGCGATCGATTTCCAGAAGCGCGGCGGCTACCAGCATTATATCTCCCCCGAGGCGGCGGCTTATAAGGCGAACGAACAGAGTTCGCCGCCGGGGTTCTACACTTGGTACAGCGTCATCGTTGCCGGCATCGCCTACAACCCCACGCTGGTGACGGCCGCTCAAGCCCCGAAAAGCTACAAGGACCTGATCGACCCACTCTGGGCGGACGGCGTGAACACCAAACTATCGACCTCGGGGCTGCAACATCTGGTTTGGTACGCGCTGCGCCAACGCTACGGCACCGATTTCTGGCAAAAATTCGGGGCGCTGAAGCCGCGCGGCTTCGACTCTTACGTGCAACAATACGATCGCACCGTCAGCGGCCAGGACAAGGTCGTGGCGACGGCGCAATATTCTGGATACTTGATCGCCAAGGCCAAAGGCGCGCCGATCCAGTTCGTCATCCCGGAGGAGGGCATGATGGCGATCCCTGGCGTGCTGGGCGTTGTCGATCGCGCGCCGCACCCCGAAGCAGCGCGCCTGTTCGTGGACTGGTACCTCGGCCAAACCGGGCAGACCATCATGTCCAGCACCATGAAAAACTATTCCGCCCGCACCGACGTGCCGCCCCCGCCGGGCGGGGTGCCGCTTACCGCGTTCAAACTGATCGTGCCGGAGAACTGGGACGATTTCCTCAAGACCCATACCCAGTTCGTCAAGGAATGGGACAGGATGCTCGGTATGCGATAACGCGCTATCACACGGAGCGCACGGCCATCGATCGGGCCGTGCGCCCGCTGCGACCGAGCCATCGCCGAACGACGACGGACAGCGCCGCGACCGCCCCCGCCATCAGCACGAAATGGGTGGGGCGCAGGCCGAAATCCAAACTGAGATTGGTCGCGAAGACCCGCCAAGGGTCGATCCGGGTCGCCAAGCCGTACCACGCGAACTCGATTCCTGCCGTGGCTGCGGCTGCGGCGGGCACCAACACCGGATAGGCCGCGACGCCGCGCTGCCACGCCCCCGGCATCCCGCGCCACAGCATCATCCATGCGTAAAGCCCGGCGACGAACACCGGTTCGGACACATTGGCCTTCGACTGGATGAAGTAGTGCAGCAGGCCCAGCGCGATCAGGGGATACGTCGCGTAGTGCAAGCGCTTCCACCAACGACCCATGCGGGCGATCGCAGCGTTGGTCGATGTTGCACCCAGGACGGCAAATCCCAGCAAAGCGACGAACCCGACGGTGAGGTAGAACCGCAGCCATATCTCGCTGAGCACAGTAGTCAGAACGAATTTCTGGTCCAGCGTGTAAAGGGATAAGTGCGCCACCCCGTAGGCAAGCCCGGCCAGTCCGACCATGCGCCGCACCAGCAGCAACCCCGGCCATTGCAGCATTCGCGATACCGGCGTCACCGCCAGCGAAATCAGCAGGAACCGAATGGTCCATAGGCCGGTGCCATGGATGGCCTCGGTCACCGGGCGGCCGCCGGCCTCCCCGGCGATCCACCACGCGGCGTACCAGATGGCCGGGACGAACGCCGACGCGAACACGGCGGCTTTCAGCGGCAGGAATTTGCCACGGCGGTCTCTCCAGGGAAGGATCATCGGCTGGTCTCCTCGATACGCCTGTCCGACCCGGCCGGCGGCGGAACGTTACAACAGTTGCTTGCCGGCAATCGCCAGGAATTCCGCAACCAGGGCAGCCGGATCGGGGTCCGCCAGCCAGACAGCGGGCCGTTCGATGGCGTCGGCCAACCGGGCCTTGTAGGTGTCGCGGGGAATCTCCCGCGCCCCGAACCGAGCGAGGTGGCCGGTAATGAACTGGGTGTCGAGCAGGGTGTAGCCACCCAACCGCAGACGCGCGACCAGATGCACCAGCGCAACCTTGGACGCATCGGTGGCGAAGCTGAACATGCTTTCGCCGAAAAATGCGCCTCCGAGCGAAACGCCGTAGAGCCCGCCGACCAATTGCCCGTCGAGGCGGCATTCGACGGTATGCACGCGGCCGATCGCGAATAATGCGCCGAACAGTCGAACGATTTCGGCATTGATCCAGGTATCGGTGCGATCGGGGGTCGGCGTTGCGCACCCGGCGATGACGCCGAGGAAATCGGTATCGCATGCGACCTGGAAGGCGCCGGACCGCACGGTGCGCAGCAAACGGCGCGGCAGATGGAAGCCGTCGAGCGGCAGGATGCCCCGTTGTTTGGGATTGAGCCAGATCAGGCGGGGGTCGTCGCGCGATCGTGCCATCGGGAACATACCGATGGCATAAGCCTGAAGCAGCATGGTCGCGGTGATTTCGGTCGGGCGTGCCGGCATGCCCTATTGTGCCGGCAAGCGACCGATGGGCAAATACCCCATAACCGATCCACCCGAGGAAACACGCCATGGTCGCCTTCACCTGGGAACACATCCATCTGCGCACGCAGGACCCCGAAGCCACGGCACAGTGGTACCAGGACAAATTGGGGGCCGAGATCGTGCGCACGAAAATGGCGGACGGGTCGAACCGCATCGACCTCAATCTCGCGGGACAGAAGGTGTTCATCGCCGCGACCGAACCCGGCAAAGCGGGGGAGGCGCCGCGTTCCCCCTATTTGGGCTTGGACCATTTCGGCATGACGGTCGCCAACATGGCCGAAGCGGTCGCCGAACTGAAAGCCAAGGGCGTGACGTTCTCGATGGAGCCGAAGCAGATCCGGCCCGGCACGACGATCGCCTTCCTCAACGCGCCGGAGAATGTTTCGATCGAGCTGATCCAGCGGGGGTAGATCAGCCGCCGTCCGGCTCCTTCAGGAACGCAGCGACCGCCAGCCCAGCCAACACCAAGGCTCGGGTTGCCGCACGCCACCCGGTCCAATCGGTCTCATCGACAAGGGCAATCCGACGCATACCGATAGGAGACGCCTTTCCCGGCCACTTTCCAAGCCCGAAGGGCGGCGTATGGTGTGCGTCGATCATCGAACGAGGCCGCCATGTACCTTCCGACCCGCACCTACCGCACGCCGATCATGGGCCGCAAAGGCGCCGTGGCGACCAACCATCCGCTGGCCACGCAAGCCGGGCTGGATGTGCTGCGGGAGGGCGGCAACGCGGTCGATGCAACCGTCGCGGTTGCCCTGACCTTGAGCGTGGTGGAACCCATGATGTCCGGCCTGGGCGGCGACGGGTTTTACCAGGTGCACCACCAGGGCGCGACGAAATGCTGGAACGCCACGGGATCGGCACCTCGCGCGGCAACACCGGAACGCTTCCGATCCAGCGGCATCGCGGTGCGCGGCCCCCTGAGCGTCTCGACCCCCGGCTTCCTCGGCGGTCTCGGCGCATTGCATGCGGCGCATGGCACTTTGGCCTGGGCACGCCTCTGCGCGCCCGCCATCGCCCACGCCCGCGACGGCTTCCCAGCCACCCATCATTACCGCCATTTCGTGGAAGATGTCCGCGCCATCGTCGCCGCCGACCGCCGCAGCCATGCGGTGTTCCTAAGCGGTCTGGCCACCGGGGAGCCACCGTTCGCCTCCACGATCGTGCAAGCCGACCTCGCCCGCACGTTGGAAGAAATCGCCGCCGACGGTGCCGAAACCTTCTATCGCGGCCCGTTGGCCCGACGCCTCGCCGCCGGCATGCGAGAGGCCGGGGTACTGGTGGACGAGCACGATCTCGCCGCCTGCCAGCACGAGGTGCAGGACCCCATCGCGATTTCCTATCGCGGCTTTCAGGTCAGCCAGACCCCGCCGAACTCCACCGGCTTCACCCACCTGCAAATGTTGAAAATCGTCGAGCGCTTCGACCTCGCCGCGATGGACCCGGTGCAGCGCATCCATGTGCTGGTGGAGGCAAAGAAGCGGGCCTTCCAGGATCGGGAGCGTTTCGGCACCGATCCTCGGCATGGCACGGTGCCGCTCGACCGGCTGCTGTCCGACGCCAACGCCGACGCCATCGCCGCCTCGATCGACATGGGTCGCGCGGCGGAGATCGAGTTGGCCGAACCGGAACAGCCGGACGGCAATACCACCTATTTCTGCGTCGTCGATGGGTCGGGGAATGCGGTGTCGGGCATTCAAAGCATCAACTCCGGCTTCGGTTCGGGCGTCACTGCCGGGGATACCGGGGTGCTGCTGAACAACCGCATGGCCTATTGGCATCTGGCACCCGGCCATGCCAACCGACTGGTCCCCGGCAAGCGCGTCCGCCACACCATGAACGCACCGATGGTGTTCAAGGACGGACGGTTGTGGGCGGTGGAGGGCACCCCCGGCGCCGATAATCAGGTGCAGGTCAACTTGCAGGTTCTGACCGCGATGATGGACCTCGGCGCCGATCCGCAAGCCGCGCTGGAGGCCCCGCGCTGGACCTCGGTCCAGCGGGGCCAGGGTGCCAACTGGCCGCACGACGGCGACGGCCGCCTGACGATCGAACCGGGTTTCGGCGCCGATGTGCTGGCCGGGCTGGAGGGCCTCGGCCATCGCCTGAACCGCGTCGGACCGTTGGAAGGACCGTGCAGCGTCGAGGCGATCCGTGTCATGGACAACGGCGTTCTGGTCGCCGGATCCGATCCGCGGCGGGATGGCTGGGCGGGGGCATTCTAGATTGCACTCAGGACGGCATCAGCGCGCCGGCCACCGCTCCGCTCATGCATGTCGCCAGCGTGCCGGCCAGGATGGACCGCAGGCCCAACGCCACAATCTCCGGCCGGCGGGCCGGCACCATTGCGCCCAGACCGCCGATCACGATCCCCAGGCTGCCGAAATTGGCAAAGCCGCACAGCGCATAGGTTAGCACGATCCGGGTGCGCGGCGTCATCGCGTCCGGCGGCAAGCGGGAGAAATTCAGGTAGGCGACGAATTCGTTCAAGACCGTCTTCGTCGCCATCAGGGACGATGCGACCTCGATATCCTGCCACGGCACACCGATCAGCCACATCACCGGCCGAAACGGCAACGCAAACAGCCGCTGCAACGTCACCGGCACGCCGTCCCACATCGGCAATTGGCCCAACCCCATATCGATCAACGCCACCATCGCCACCGTGACCAACAGGGTGGCGACGATCGCGGCCAGGATCGGCACGCCGTCCATCGTACCCTTGACCAGAGCATCGATCGCACCGACCGGTGGGTCGTGCAGGATCAGCTTGCCGTCCTCCACCTCCGGTGGGCCGAACGGCACCATCAGTGCGGCAATCGCCAGCCCGGCCGGCGTGCTGATAACCGAGGCGATCAGGATATTGCCAAGCGCGTTCGGCACGACCGGGGCCAGGAAGGACCCGTAAACGATCATCACCGTGCCCGCGACGCCAGCCATGCCGCAGGTCATCAGGGCGAATAGCTCCCCGCGTTGCATGCGCATCAGATAGGGCCGCACCAGCAGCGGGGCCTCCACCATGCCCACGAAAATATGCACCGCCGCGCCCAGGGCCAGCGGCCCGCCGATCCCCATCGACCGGCGCAAGAGCCACGCGAAAGCCCCGACCACCCGTTGCAGGATGCCCCAATGGAACATCAGCGACGCCAGTGCGCTGACCGTCAGAACCAACGGCAGCGCCTGGAAAGCGAGGATAAAACTTGCGCCGGGATGGGTTTCCGCGAAGGGCAGCGCCAATCCCGCAAGGTAGCCGAAAACGAACGCGGTGCCGATCTCGGTCGCCTTGTGCACCGCCTCCGCCGCATCGCTCGCCACGAACAGGGCTCGGTTTGCTGCGGGAATGCCGATCAACACCGCCGCGAGCACCGATTGCAGCACCATCCCGACCACGACGGTGCGCCATTGGATGCGGCGTCGATCCTCGCTGAGTGCCCAGGCCAGGGCCAGCAACACGAGCACACCGAACGCCGCATGGGCCATGGATCAGCCGCCGGGGCGGATGTTGAACGGGTAGTACGGCGGGAATTCGCCGACCGCCGTCATATCGACCTCGACCATGGTCAGGCCCTTGATCGCTATCGCTTTGGCCATGGTTTCGCCGAACGCCTCGGCCCGCTCGACCTTGAAGAAGGGGATGTCGGACAGGGCTGCGAGCTTCTCCAACGCCGGTCCTTGCAGATCGGCATAGTACCGACGGCCCTGCGCGGTATGATCCTGGATGCGCTTGATCACCCCGTAGCCGTTGTCGTTCATCACCACCACGACCATATCGAGGTCTTCCTGCACAGCGGTCCAGAGTTCGCCCATGTTCAGGTAGAACCCGCCATCCCCGCTCATGACCACGGTCTTCTGGTTGTTCTGCATTGCGGCGGCGGCGGCACCGATGCCCAGGCACAGCCCCTGCCCGATGCCCGCACCCGTCGGGTAAACATTCAGGTTCGGTGCTGCCAGCGGGAACACTCGATTACCCCAGGTGGTGTTGTTCTGGGTGATGTCGCGCGCCCACACCGCATCGCGCGGCATGACCGCCCGCAATTGACCGGAGAATGTGCCGTAGACGCCGAGCGTCGTCATGAAGTCCTTTTGCGCGGCGACTTTGAGGGCGGCGAACGCGTCGGTGTAGCCGGGTTGCACGGCCATCTTGCCCTCGATCCGGGACAGCAGGCCCTTCAACGTCTCCCGCGAGTCGCCGCAGACGAAGAACTTGTTGCCGTAGGTGCGCCCGTTCGCCATTGGGTCGGTATCGATCTGGATCAGATTTTCCGGCAGCGGAATGCCGAAATCCCCCGTCTCGTGCCCGCGCAACCGGCTGCCGACGACAAGGCACAGGTCCACGGTCTTATAAAAATCGGCGACGACCGGCAGACCGTTCCCCGTCAGCCCCCCGAGATTAAGCGGATGCTCCTCCGATACCGTTGCTCGACCGTTCCAACTGGTCACCATCCCGAAGCCGAGATCGAGCAGTTTCGTCGCCTCCACCCCCGCGTTGGTGGCGCCATGCCCGAGCCACAGCATCGGCCGTTTGGCAGCCAGAACGCGGACGGCGAGTTCGTCGAGTTCGGTGGCCGAGGGCATGCGCGGCGGCGGCAGCGGCAGCACGAAGCTGTCCAGCTCGCCCGGCCGAGCGATTTTGGCGCGTTGCAGGTCGATCGGGATTTCGATGCTCACCGGGCCCATCGGCGCGGTCAGCGCATCCACGGCAGCGCGTGTCAGCACGCCCATCGCCTGTTGGGCGGACCGGATGCGATAGGCCGACTTGCCCACGGACCGCATCATGCCGAGCTGATCGTAGGGGTCGTGGACGGTGCCAAGCTCCCGATCGGCGAATTTCGTCGCGGTGTGACCGGTGATGTGCAGCACGGGGGAATGGGCGAAATGCGCCTCGATCAAACCGCCCACGGTGTTCGCCGCACCCGGCCCGGTCGAGGAGAAGAACACCCCCAGCCCACCGTTTACGCGGGCATACCCATCGGCCATGTGCAAACCGCCCAATTCGCCGCGCGCCATCATGAAGCGGATGGTGTTGCGCCGACCGATCGCATCGAGCATCGGAATGTTGTGGATCGACGCGATGCCGAACGCGGTGGTGACGCCGCAGGCGGACAGGAATTCGGCGACGAGATCGCCGACGGTATAATCGCTGGACATGGTTTCGGTCTTTCCCCCTTTTGGTCGGGTCAACCAGAAACACGGCCGAGAAGATCAGGCAAGCCCGCCGCCGATGGCGTGCCACCGCACCAGGCGCAGCCGCCCCTCCCGGAACAAGCGCAGTTTGATGAGCCAGATCTCGGCCTCGTGCACCACAAGCCGGGCTTTTTGCCGATCCGGTTTGTCGTCCTGCAAGGCCCGCACCATGCGGCGCCACCCCATGATGCCTTGGTGCATGAAGCGTTGCGACACGTCCTCCACGATGCGGACGTCGTAGCCCTGGCGGCCAAGCACGCGGGTGATGGCGATTTCGGTGGGCAGGGCTTTGGGATCGCGGCCTTCCAGACGCGCCCATTGGGCGACCAGGGCGTCGGTGGGGCTCAAGGGCGCATCGGCGACCAACTCGGTCATCATCAATTGCCCGCCCGGTTTCAGCGCCTCCGAAATCGACGCCATGACGCCCTCGGGCGGATGGCCGAGCAGCGGCTCCAACACCAGAGCGTGGTGATAATAGTGGCGGGCGAAGCTCGGCTGCGCCGGATCCCACCGATCAATCCGCGCCCGCTTGGTCATATTCGCTCGGGCCACGTGCTCGGTTGACGCATCGACCAGATCGGCATCGGCTTCGAACCCGTTGACCCAAACACCCAACGCGGTCACGAGGCTGCACGCCGCCCCGCCGCTGCCAGCCCCCAGCAGCAACAGGCTCGCGGCCGCCGAGAGGCCCAACGGTTTGGCCAAGCGCAGGAGTTCGATCTCCCCGCCGGGGATCAGGTAGCCATCGCCCCACAGCGCATCCGTGATTTTCAGCCGTCCCGAGGACCATCTTTGTTGCTGGATCGGTTCGGCCCCCGGCACTGGCCCGGATCCGAACGTCGGCGGGATCCTCGCCGTCGGCCCCGCTTCTGTCGGTATCGACAAAGCCGGCTCCAACAGCATCTGGACGGTCGATTTCGACGATCGACCGAACCAGTTACGCATCGACGGGGTGAGCATGGCGGGTATCTCCTGCCGCCATGCTGCCACAAGAACGTTAAAAAACCGTTAACAGCGGCGATTTTTCTACCCGAATTCGGTCAGCACGTAGCGCACGGTCTCGGCGCCGAGGACGCTGGGCTTGTGCCGATGCGCCGGCCCGGCGGGAATATGCAGCATGTCGCCAGGGCCGGCTTCGACCGTACCATCGTCGAAGCGATATTGGATGCGACCGGCCAGAATGAAGATGGAATGGCCAGTTTCGCACCAGTTGCCTTCCGGCGCATCGGGGTCCGGCGCACGTTCCTGGTAGCGCAGTGCGATCCCGAAGCCGGAGTGAGCTTCCCGGACTTTCAGACGTTCGTTGATTTGTGCCAACGGATGGTCGGCGGCGCGAAAGAGGTAGGGGCTATCGGTCATGTCTGAACCTCGAACGATGCAGGGCGTGGTGCGCCTGGAACTTTGGATTTCGCAAAAGACGGCACTTACCGCCCCGTCCATTTCGGCGCCCGCTTCTCGATGAACGCCGCACGGCCCTCGGCTGCGTCTTCCGTCATGGCCAGGGTTCCGATCTGCGCCTCCATGAACACGCCGGCCTGATCGAAATTCAGTTGTTCGGTTGTGCGCATGGCATATTTGCCCCGACGGATTGCGGTCGGCGATTTGTCCAGCAAGCGGGACAGCAACCAATCCACCTTGGCATCCAACTCCGCCGCCGGCACGACGTAATTCAGCAGGCCGATTTCCAGGGCCTCGGCAGCGCTAATGGGTTCGCCGGTCAGTGCCATTTCGTAAAGCTTCCGCGACGGAATCAGCCGTTGCAACACCGCCATGATTTGCATCGGGAAAATGCCGACTTTCACCTCCGGCATGCCAAAGCGCGCGGTGTCGGTGGCAATCGCCATGTCGCACATACCCAACATCCCCAGGCCGCCGGCCATCGCATGGCCGTTGACCCGAGCAATCAGGGGCAGGGTCAAATCGCGGGCTTGTTTCATGAGTTGCACGAAATTCAAACCGACCTTGGAATGGTCGTATTTGAACGATCCCGAACCCGCCGACAGGTCGGCCCCGGCGCAAAACGCTTTATCCCCAACCCCGGTCAGCACCACCGCTCGGATGTCCGGGTCGTTCGTTGCCGCAGCGAAGCCGGCCGAGATACCGGCGATGACCGCGTCGTTCATTGCGTTGCGGCGTTCTTCCCGGTTAATGGCGATCCATTGCACATGGCCACGCTTTTCGACGACGACCTCGTTCATGCCGCTGCTCCCTGGCGGTATTTGGACAGACTGCCGCCATGCATGATTTTACCCGGCAATTTGTGGCCGACGATCGTTTCGGCCATGCGAGCGCACTCGATCAGCGCGTCGAGGTCGATGCCGGTTTCGATGCCCATTTCCTGTGCCATGAACACAAGGTCCTCGGTGCAGATATTCCCGGCCGCACCCGCATGCCCGGCAAACGGGCAACCGCCGAGGCCGGCGCAGGAACTGTCGAAATCGTCGATACCCATCTGCAACGCGATCAGCGCATTCGCCAGACCGGTGCCGCGGGTGTCGTGCAGATGCAGGGACAAATGCAGGTCGGGCCATTTTTCGCGCACGGCGCCGACCACGCGTTGCACCTGCAACGGGGACGCCCAACCGACGGTATCCGCCAGCCGCACGCGTTCCAAAGAAACCCCGAATTCATCCGCAATGGCCAGCAAAGACCCAACGCACGCCTGCACCGTGGCCGGTTCGATGGCACCTTCGAAATTGCAGCCGAACGCGGTCATGACGATGGCGGAGTCCACCGAGATCTTGTTCTCCCGGAAAAAAGCCATCTGTCGGCGTTGTTCGTGCAGCGTCTGTTCGTTGTTTTTGTTGGTATTGTGCATGGAAAACGTGTTGGACGCGCTCATTTGCAGCCCGCCCCGGATATGCAGCGGGCTTTCAACCGCCCGTTCGTAGCCACGCAGATTCAGCGCGATGCCGGTATAGTGGACATCGGACCGCTGGCGGATTGTCCGCGCGACCTCCATCGCATCGGCCATGCCCGGCACACGGCGCGCATCGACGAAGGAAACGCACTGCACCTCATGCAGGCCGGTATCGGCCAGCGCCTCGCAGAATGCGACCTTATCGGCGGTAGCGATGGGGCCGGCCTCGATTTGGAAGCCCTCGCGCGGGCCTTCTTCGTGGATGGCGATGCGTTTGGGGAGATCGGTCATGGTTTCCTCCTACGGACGTGGCGGGCATGATGCCCCGGACCGCGACAGGAGGAAACAGATGCTGCAAGGGATACGGGTGCTGGAACTGGGGCAGGTGCTGTCGGCGCCCTTCGCCGGGGCCATCCTGGGCGATCTGGGGGCGGAGGTGCTGAAGATCGAGCGGGCCGGCGGCGGCGACGATGCCCGCCGCATGGGGCCGGATTTCCGCCACGGCGACGCCCTGACATTCCACATGGTCAATCGCAACAAGCAATCGGTCGCGCTCGATTTGAAAACCGAGGCCGGTAAAGCCGAGCTGGAGCGGTTGGCCGCAACCGCCGATATCCTGATTCACAATCTGCGCCCCGGCGCCCCCGAGGCCCTGGGCATCGACGGCCCCGCCATGACCGCTCGGCATCCGCACCTGATCTACTGCGCCATTTCCGCTTTCGGGCACAAAGGCCCGCTTGCCATGAAGCCGGGGTACGAACCTCTCATCCAAGCCTATAGCGGGCTATCGAGCTGCAATGGCGGCCCCGACGACCCGCCGATGCGCATGGGCGTCGCGGTGTGCGACCAGGGCACCGGGATGTGGGTCGTCATCGGCGCCCTGGCCGCACTGCAACGGCGCGCCACCACCGGCAAAGGCTGCATCGTCACGGCCTCCCTGCTCGAAACCGCGCTGGTCTGGGCGGCACAGCGGGGGGACATGTGGATCAACGAAGGGACTATGCCGGACAAGCACCGATCCGGTCATCCGGCCCTGGTCCCCTACGAGGCCTTCGACGGTTCCGACGGGCCATTCATTATCTGCTGCGGCAACGATCGCTTGTTCGCCAAGCTGGCCGGCGCCCTGGGCAAGCCGGAATGGGCCGAGGACCCTCGCTTCGCCACCAATCGGGCACGACTGGCCAATAAAAACGTTCTGGTGGTGCTGATGGGGGAACTTCTGCGACTGGCGCCTCGGGCCGCTTGGATCGACAGGCTGGAGGCCGTGGGCGTGCCCGCCTCGCCAATCAATTCGCTGCCGGAAGCCCTGGCCGAGGCACAATCGCAAGCCCTCGGCATTTTACAGGATGTCCCGGGGGAGGATTACCGCCTGACCGGGTCCCCGCTGTCGTTCGACGGCATGCGTCCGGCGATCCGCACCGCCGCGCCCCGGCTGGGCAATTGGGCCGGCGCGCGATCCGCTTAGAATGGTGCCTGTCGAGCAGCCCGCCCCGCTTGCGTGCAGGGCGGGCGCCGGGAGATTACCGCGCGGCTTTCCAGGCGTCGTAGCGGGCCTTGTTTTCGGCATTCGGGGGATAGAGGCCGGGTAGCGCGGCGCCGGCCGTGACCTCCCCCATGATCCATTCTTCCAAAGCCTCCTGGTCGGCGGCGACCGCACAGACTTCCTCGATCATCGCTTTCGGGATCACCACCGCGCCGTCGTCGTCCACCACGATCAGATCGTCGGGAAACACCGCAACGCCGCCGCAACCGATCGGTTCCTGCCAATTCACGAAGGTCAGCGCCGCGACCGAGGCCGGGGCGGCCGTGCCTTGGCACCACACCGGCAAACCGGTGCCGATCACCCCGGCCAGGTCGCGCATAACCCCGTCGGTCACCAACCCGGCCACGCCCTTCTTCGCCATGCGCGCGCACAGGATGTCGCCGAAAATGCCGGCATCGGTCACACCCATGGCATCGGCGACCGCGATACAGCCGTCCGGCATTGCTTCGATCGCGGTGCGGGTGGAAATCGGCGACGACCAGGACGCCGGGGTCGCCAAATCCTCCCGCGCGGGCACGAACCGGAGGGTGAAGGCATGGCCCAGCAGGCGGGGCTGGCCGGCGCGCACCGGGCGGGTGCCGCGCATCCAAACATTCCGCAGCCCTTTCTTGAGCAGCACGGTCGTGATGGTGCCGGTGGAAACGCCCTTCAGGGCGGCGGCGATCTTGGGGTCCACGGTCATGATTGGGTCCTGCCTGCGCTTCGGTAGAGCGCGATGACCGGAGGTGGAATCACCGGAGGTCTAAATCGCGCGATCAAACAATACCTTAGATTGCGATACGTGAGCGAGCGCGAACGCATCGCAATCTAAGGCACCGATCATGCCTCGCCCGTCAGCCGAGCGCCAGCGCCCTGGCGGCACCGTTCCGGGTCCGCCGATTGCGGTGTGCGGCTTCGATCCCGTAGCGCCCGACGGTCTTTCGCGGCACAGTGACGGCCATGTCCAACCGCATCGCAACCCTGACCCTGAACCCCGCCGTAGATCTCGCATCGAGCGCGGATGGCGTGATCCCGACACATAAAATCCGCACCTCGGGCGAACATGTTGATGCCGGCGGCGGCGGCATCAACGTCTCCCGCGTGATCCATGCGTTGGGCGGCGATACGCTGGCCTTGGTGTTGGCGGGTGGGCCGACCGGGGGGTGGATCGCCGACATCCTGACCGAGGCCGAAGTCCCCGCCCGCATCATGGCGATCGCCGAACGCACCCGCGTCAGTCTGACCGTCTACGACCGCACGGCGAAGCAGGAATATCGCTTCGTTGCCGAAGGCCCGACGATTTCGCCTGACGAACTGGCCTCCGCGCTGGACGCCATCGGCGGCACGCAGGCCGCTTGGCTCATTGCCAGCGGCAGCCTGCCGCTTGGCGTGCCCGCCGACACCTATGCCGAGGTCGCCCGTATCGCCGCCCGGCACGGCATGCGTTTCGGCCTCGATACATCCGGCAGCGCGCTGGACGGGGCGCTGCATAGCGGTCTGGATTTGATCAAGCCGAGCCTGCGGGAGTTGGAACATCTTGTTGGGCGGGCATTGCCCGATGCGGCGGAGCAGGAGGCCGAGGCCCTCCGCCTCGTGCATGCCGGCGCCGCCCGGGCGATCGCCGTGACGCTCGGCGCCGACGGGGCCTTGTTGGCCACGCCGGACGGTGTCGTGCGCATGGCCGCGCTACCGGGGGACGTGCGCAGCGCGGTCGGAGCGGGCGATGCGTTCCTGGCGTCGATGGTGCTGGCTTTGTCGCGCGGTGCATCGCCGACGGACGCCTTGCGCTGGGGCATCGCGGCGGGGTCGGCCGCGACCCAAAGCGTGGGCACCGCCCGCCTGACCCGCCCAGCGGTCGAGGCGTGTTACGCGCGGTTGTGCGAACGCGCGCCCGCTTGAACTCAGGAGGCGTCGGGCACCTTCGGCAACAGCCCGATTTTCACGCCGAAATCGAACAGAATTTGCGCTTTCCAACTCGCCAGCATCATCCCCCCCAGGCTGACCATGCCGACGATCGGCCGGACGGTCAGTGCCTCCTCGATTGGGAGGATGGCGCCCAGCCAGAGGTAAACCAGCGCCTTGAGCGCGAAGTAGGCGGCCCAGAGCAGGGTGAAGAACTTGAAGAACAACCGGATGTCCGGACCGTCCCGGAGGACGTCGCCGTGCTGCTGTTCGACCAGCCCTTGGATCATGGATTTTTCGCCGCGCGCGCCCCAGCCCAGCACTGCCGCGATGACAAGGCTGGTGACCACGTCTTCGTATTTCAGCATGAACGGGGTTTGCGCCCACAGGTCGATCGCGCCGAAGAACACAGTCAGCCCGCCGGATAGCAAGTATAGTTTGGTAATCGGCATCCCGCGCCAATAGCGAAATCCGGCATCCACCAGCAGCAGCGCCACGCCGACGCCGATGGCGATCTTCAGGTCCACCGTCCACAGCAGAATCCAGAAAATCGCCAGCGGCCCCAGTTCCAGCAGGGCCGGGAGGAAGCGTTTCAATGCCCGGCAAACCCCTGGAATGCGCACGGAATTTTTTGTATCGCCTCGATCGTGCGACGCCGGGTTGCCGTTTCGGTGCCGGGAGCGAAATCGATCGAGACAGTATCCACAAGGCCGCCGTACCGTTTCGCGATCACTTCGGGCAAACCCTCGTATGTCGCGCGGGCAACGAACAGATCCAACACGTCGTCGGAGATCTCCGCCGCCATGCGGTCCCAGGCCCCCTGCTTGGACATTTCGGTCAATTTGATGCCGAGGTCGCTCAAGCCATGCATATCGAACACCGGGCGGTAGGCCGGGGTGGAACCGTAGAATGCCACGCGATAGCGCACCTTCTCGGCCGCCGCCGCGACGGTCGCCGCATCGGGGCCGGTAGCGATGAAGCCGCCGCCGGTAATTTCGCACTGCGCGAAGGATTTTCCTGCCGCTGCCAGTTCCTGTGCCAACAGCGGGCGGACCACGTCTTCCAAATATTGGCGGGTCGCGAAACTATGCAGGCGCACGCTATCGGACACGCGGGCGGCGGTTTTCAGCATCAACGGCCCGACAGCGGCCATCGCCACCGGCGGCAGGGGCAATCCTTGGGCGGGCGGCGAGAATTCGGGGGTCATCAGCGAGAAATTGTAGTATTTTCCTTTGTAAGACAGTTTCTCCCCATATTCCCAGCAACGGAAAATGGCGCGCAGCGACTCCACGTATTCGCCAAGCCGCGCGGCGGGGGCGATCCAGGGCGTGCTGAAACGGCGTTCGTTATGGGCCTTCACCTGGCTGCCCAAGCCGAGCACGAAACGCCCTTTGGTGTGTTTGTGCAGGTCCCAGGTCTGATTCGCCACGATCATCGGGCTGCGCGGAAAGGCGATCGCCACGGATGTAACCAATTGCACCCGTTCGGTCGCCAAGGCAGCGAAGGCCAGCGGGGCAAACGGGTCGTATTTCAATTCGTTGCTTTGCACGGAGTCGAAACCGTCGTCCTCGGCCTGGCGGGCGGCGGGACCGCACAACGACCAGTCGTGACTGGGTAGGCTCATGGATACGCGCATCGTTCTGTCTCCCCTGCGATGTCGGCTTGTTTGCCCCGGACGCCACCGTCCCGTAAAGCTGTGGACAAACAGGAGCATGGGCGATGGGCAGTCTCGCAGGTAAGGTCGTTATCGTCACGGGCGCCAGCCGAGGCATCGGCGCGGCCGCAGCCCTTGCCTTGGCAAAAGAAGGTGCAACCGTCGTGTGCGCCGCGCGCGATGGAAAGCTGGCCGGCGAGGTCGCCCAGTCCATCGTCGCGGCCGGCGGCACCGCCACCGCTCGGGCCTGCGACGTATCCGATTACAACGCCTGCACCGCGCTGGTCGGCGAAACCGTCGGGCGGTACGGGCGGCTCGATATTCTGGTGAACAATGCCGGGGTCATCGAGCCCATCGCCAGCATCGCCGACAGCGATCCAGCCGCATGGGCGCGGAATATCCAAATCAACCTGACCGGCGCTTATTACGGCATTCGCGCGGTGCTGCCGCACATGATCGCCAACGGCGGCGGCACGATCGTCAACCTGTCATCGGGCGCAGCAATCCGGCCGTTGGAGGGCTGGAGCGCCTATTGCTCCGGCAAGGCCGGCGTGCACATGCTGACCCGCGCGGTCGCGCTGGAAAATGCGGATAAAGGCATTCGCATTTTCGGTTTCCAACCGGGAACGACGGACACCGATATGCAGGTCGCCATTCGCGCGTCGGGCGTCAATCAGGTCAGCCAGATCCCGCGCGAGAATTTATATCCGGTTTCGCAGCCAGCGACCGCTATCGTCTATCTGTGCACGCCAGCCGCCGACGATCTTGCCGGCGGCGAGGTCAACCTGCGCGACGACGCGTTCCGCGCCCGCATCGGGCTCGCGTGATGGCCGGGCCGCTCGACGGGGTCCGGGTCGTAGAAATCGGACAAGCGCTGGCGGGACCTTTGGCCGGGGTGATCCTGGCCGACATGGGCGCCGACGTGATCAAGGTGGAAAAGCCCGACGGCGGGGACGACGCGCGCATGTGGGGTCCCCCCTTCGTCGATGGGGATTCCGTCAGCTTTCACACCAACAATCGCGGCAAGCGGTCGGTTGCGCTGGACATCAAAAACCCGGCGGATATCGAGAAACTGAAGGCGTTGGCCGCGCACGCCGATATCCTGATCCAGAATTTACGCCCAGGTATCGTGGACGATTTCGGCATCGGGCCGGATATCATAACGGCGCTGAACCCTCGGCTGATCTATTGCTCGATTTGGGCATTCGGGTTTGCCGGGCCGTTGAAGATGGCGCCGGGTTTCGATCCGCTGCTGCAATGCTACGGCGCGGTCGTGTCGCTGACCGGCCGGCCGGACGATCCGCCGACCTTCTGCGCTCCGGCGATCAACGATACCGCCACCGGCATGTGGTGCGTCATCGGCGCGCTGGCCGCATTGAAACAACGGGAGACGACCGGTCGCGGCTGCGTCGTCGATGCGTCGTTGTTCGAAACCGCGGTGGCCTGGGTGCAAGGCCCGTTGAACGCCTACAACCACACCGGCACCCTGCCCAAGCGGCACGGCGCGGCGAGTGCCACTCTGGCGCCGTACCAGATCTTCGAAACCGCCGATCGCCCGCTTTGCATCGCTGCCGGCAATGATCGCCTGTTCGCAAAGCTGGCCCGAGCGATGGGGCATCCGGAATGGGCGGCCGATCCGCTGTTCGCGCGCGGGCCGACCCGTGCGGGCAATCGGGAGGCGCTGGTGGCGCTGATGCAGCCCGTGCTGGCAACCAAAACGCGCGTGGCGTGGTTGGGGATTATCGGCGAAGCTGGCGTGCCGGTCGCGCCCGTCAACAATATCGCGGAGCTGGCGGAAACCGAGCAACTGCAGGCGATGGATATGATGCGGGTTCTGCCGGGCAGCGGCTTGAAAATCGTCGGGTTACCGATCACCTTCGACCGGAAGCGGCCGCATCCCGACGGGGACTCGCCGAAGCTCGGCCAGCACAACGCCGAAATTTTTGGGGAATAAGGGCATGACAACAATCGACGCCATTCGCCGCGATCAGGCGGAACTCGCTGCCATCCGGCAAGATATCCACGCCCACCCCGAACTCGGCCTGGAAGAGGTTCGCACGGCCGAGATCGTGGCCCGCAAACTGGAAGAATGGGGGATCGAGGTGCATCGCGGCGTCGGGGTGACCGGCGTCGTCGGCGTATTGCGCAACGGCAACGGCGACGCCTCGATCGGATTGCGCGCCGATATGGACGCGCTGCCGGTGCTGGAACAAACCGGCGTGGAATATGCCAGCCAAAATCCCGGCCGTATGCACGCCTGCGGGCACGACGGACATACCACCATGCTGCTGGGCGCGGCCAAATATCTGGCCGAAACCCGCAACTTCAACGGCACCGTGAATTTCATTTTCCAACCGGCCGAGGAAGGCACGGGCGGCGCTCTGGCCATGTTGAAGGACGGCTTGTTCCAGCGTTTTCCCTGCAACGCCGTCTACGGGATGCATAACCGGCCGGGCATGCCGATCGGCCAATTCGCGTTGGGCAGCGGCACCCGCTCTGCCGGCGGGGCTTTCTTCGACATCGAAATATCCGGCAAAGGCGCCCATGGTGCCAGGCCGGAACAAAGCATCGATCCCGTGCTGGTCGCCTGCCATATCGGCACGGCGCTGCAATCGATCGTGTCGCGCAATATCTCGCCCAACGATACCGGCGTGCTCAGCGTCACACGCATTGCCAGCGGCGACGCCTACAACGTGATCCCGCAATCGGCGACGATGGCCGGCACGGTCCGCACCATGAAGCGCGACACCATGACGCAGATCGAAACCAACATGCGACGGATGGTGGAGGCCGTCGCAGCGGGCTTCGGCGCGACCGCCACGCTGGATTTCCGCGTCATCTTCGCGCCCATGGTCGCAGCCGACGACGAGGCTCGGCTCATGGGCGACGTGGCCGCCGAACTTGTTGGCGAAGACAAGGTCCGCCGCGACGCCCCGGCCGGCATGGGATCGGAAGATTTCAGCTTCATGATGGAGCAGGTGCCCGGCGCCCATATCGGTATCGGCAACGGGCCGAGCGCGGCGTTGCACAATCATCTGTATAATTTCAACGATGAGGCGATCCCGTTCGGCGTCGCGCTTTGGGCGAAAATCGCCGAGCGCAAACTGCCGAAGGGCACGGCTGACTGATCCGAGACCGGAACGGGGGGCTGGCATGCCCCCCGCAATGATCGTGCGTCAGGCTCCGGCGAGGATCGCGTCGGCCGTCTTCTCCGCCGTCATCAACACCGGGAAATTGGTGTTGGCACAGGGCACGACAGGAAAAATCGAGGCATCGACCACCCGTAGCCCGTCCACCCCGCGCACGCGGCCGGCATTGTTGGTGACCGCCATCGGATCGTCGTCGGCGCCCATGCGGCAGGTACAGGATGCGTGCCAAACCCCGACCGACGCCTTGCGCACGAACTGCTCCAACGCATCGTCGTCGGTCAGCATGTCCTGCAAGGTCACACCTTCCATCACCAGCGTTTCGATCAGGTATTTGCGCAAGACCGCTGGGCCGTCGAGCAACCGCCCCAGCACATCGGTGATGAATTTGTTCTTCTTGCTGTGCAGGCCGACCTGCCGGACCTTGTCGCTGTAACTGGCTGGGAAAGGGTTGTCGGTCACCGTTTGCATGATCGGGGTCAGATGCATCGCGCCGAAGCGGCGGATGCCGTCCATCATCCGTTCCAGATCGCGTCGATCCGAGAGCAAATTGAAATCGACCGACGGCTCGTCGTCGGCACTGGCCGAACGCAGCTTCACCTCTCCGTTTTCGGAGTAGGTCTTGTAGACCGTGACGATGAACGATCCGATCTGCTCGCCGACCCGATGCCAGGAGGTTTTATTGGTAACGACGGTCATCATGTCACCCATCGGGATGCCCGGCAGGTTCGAGGAATACCGCAACGCGGCGTAGATATGGCGCCGCGAATAATCGTGAATAATGCGCGCGTGCGGCTTCAGAAACGCCGCCACGGCCGCCGCCGGATGATCCTGCAACCGCTGGCCCACGCCCGGCAGCGCAACCCGCACATCGATGCCGAGGTCGCGCAAATGCCCGGCCGGACCGATGCCCGCACGCATGAGATGCGCCGGCGAATGGATCGCACCCGACGACAATATTATTTCGTTCGCGCGGAATTCTTGCGCCCGTCCGCCGACATTGGCTTTGACACCGACGCAGACCTGGCCGTCGAAAATCAAACCGGTGACGACGGTGTCGGTCGATATCGTCAGGTTTTCCCGGAGCCGCGTTCCCGGATCCAGATAGCCGATCGCGGCGGACACGCGGCGTTCGTAAGCGTTCGAAATCGTGATCGGAAAATAACCGTCTTTCCACTCGGCATTCTGATCCCGAATGTAATCCCAACCCGCCGCTTCGAAGGCTTTCGCAACGGCTTTGGCATGTTCGGGCCACAGATCGGGGAAGATGCGGCGCACCGGAATGCGGCCCTCGCGCCCGTGGTACGGACCCTCGAAGTCCATGTCGCGCTCGACCTTTTTGAAATACGGTAGCACCGCATCCCAATTCCACCCCTGCGCGCCCCGCGCCTCCCACTCGTCGTAATCGCTCGGCGCCCCCCGATTGGCGAGCTGGCCGTTGATCGACGAACCGCCGCCCAGAATGCGCGCCTGTTCGTAGGTGCGCAGCGGCGGGGGTTTTTCGGTCGGATTGTTGTGGGAAATAACCTCGGTCGTGACCTTCAGCTTGTTCCACGTATAGGCCGGATTGAGATACGCGGTGCCGGGATAGGAATCGAGCACGGCGGCCGGGATTTTGCCATGCGGCGTATCCTGTCCCGCTTCCAACAGCAGGACCTTGTTGGCACTGCGCGCGGACAGCCGATTGGCAAGAACCGACCCCGCCGACCCGCCACCGACGACGATATAATCGTAGATCATTCGTGCACATCCGCATGGAATGTTTTCGATACGATCTTCCATCCGTCCGCGAGTTTTACGAAGGTCAGATAGTCGGTGAAATACCGGGGCGGAATTTGGCAATTCACCTTCACGAACGCAGTTGTGGGGCTGGAACGATCGATATGCACCACCCAATCCTTGCGCGGCAGGCTGCGACTGGCGGCAGATTGGCGGTTGCGCACCATCTCGAACCACTGGGTCCGTGGCAGGTCTTCCAGCTTGCCGTCGGCCACGCTGAACAGATGCGAGACATCGTGAAAGACCGTGCCCAGCTTCGCAGTATCGCCCTCGTACAGACCGTCGAAATAGGTCTGAACGGCGGTTTCCAGGTCGTGCAGATCGCTCATGTCGTTTCTCCCTCTCAATCGATTTTGCCGAAGGCGCCGGGGTACCGTCCACCCTATCGACCAGCGCCAGTCGATCGGTGGCATCGACCTTTAGGTCCAACGCAGTGCGACCGGCCGCATGAGTATTTCCCCCGACACGTCCGGTCCACGATGCGCGCTCCGTTCGGAACCGTCCAGATCGCCCTTGACCGCGCCGCACCGCACAACGGATAGTCGGACCCATGGCAACCGTGTACAACCCGGCGCGAATTAGCGGCCCGGCGGCTTTTTAAGCCCCGGGACCACCCTTACGCCCTGACCTCCCCGATGCCTGGAATTGCCATGAACGATGCCCCTGCGGACGCGAAACGCGACTATCGCGATACCGTCTTCCTCCCTCAGACCCCGTTCCCGATGCGCGGCGACCTGCCGAAAAAGGAACCGGCGATTCTTGCGCGGTGGGACGCCATGGATCTTTGGGGCAAATTGCGCGCCGCCGCTGCGGGCAAGCCGCAATTCATCCTCCACGATGGCCCGCCCTATGCGAACGGCAGCCTGCATATCGGGCACGCGCTGAACAAGATCCTGAAGGACGTCATCAACCGCACGCGGCAGATGGCGGGCTACGACGCCAACTACATCCCCGGCTGGGACTGCCACGGCCTGCCGATCGAGTGGAAAATCGAGGAAGAATACCGAGCGAAAAAGAAGGACAAAGACGCGGTTCCGGTGCTGGATTTCCGGGCGGAGTGCAGGGCTTATGCGCAGCACTGGATGGATGTGCAGGCGAAGGAGTTCCGGCGCCTTGGGATCGAAGGGGATTTCAAGCAGCGCTACGCGACCATGGACCTGCCGTCGGAAGGTGCCATCGTCCACGAGATCTGCAAATTCCTGCTGAACGGCGCTTTGAACCGAGGCTTGCGGCCGATCATGTGGTCGCCGGTCGAAAAGACCGCCCTGGCCGAGGCCGAGATCGAGTACCTCGACCACACCTCCACCACGATCTGGGTGCGGTTTCCGATCGTGCACGCGACCGATCGCCGGATCGAAAACGCGGCCGTGGTCATCTGGACGACGACGCCGTGGACGATGCCCGGCAACCGAGCGGTCGCGGCCGGGCCGGAGTTCGATTACGCCCTAATCCACGTCGATGCGGCGAACGAAGGATCGCTGGCGAAAGCGGGGGAAAAGCTGCTGGTCGCGCTGGCGCTGTTGCCGCAGTTCCTGACCGACACCGGCATCGCCGGCCATCATATCGTGCATGTGTTCAAGGGCGCAGAACTCGAAGGCACGATCTGCGCCCATCCGCTACGCGGCCATGGTTACGAGCAGGATACCCCGCTGCTGCTGGCCGATTTCGTCACCACCGAGGCCGGCACCGGCTTCGTCCATATCGCCCCGGGGCATGGCGAGGACGACTTCCACCTCGGCCGCGCACACAAGCTGGACATCCCCGAAACCGTTGCCGACGACGGCACTTTCAACGCCTGGGTGCCGCTGTTCGCCGGGGAGCATGTCTACAAGGTCGCCGACCACGTTTGCGCGGAACTCACGAACGCCGGGTCCTTGGTGGCACGCAGCAAGATCGTGCATTCCTACCCGCATTCCTGGCGATCCCGCGCCCCGCTGATCTTCCGCGCAACGCCGCAATGGTTCATCCGGATGGACGGTCCGGAGCAGATCCGAACCAAGGCGCTGGCCGCGATCGACGCCACGCAGTTCGTCCCGGATGCCGGGCGCAACCGCATCGGGTCCATGGTCGCTGCTCGCCCGGATTGGTGCATCAGTCGCCAGCGCGCCTGGGGGGTGCCGATCGCCGTGTTCGTCGATAAGGTCTCCGGCCAACCATTGCGCGACCCCGACGTCGTCGCCCGTATCGTCGATGCCTTCACGCGGGAGGGCGCTGATAGCTGGTATGCCTCGCCGCCGAGCCGCTTTTTGGGCAACGATCGGAATCCGGACGATTACGAGCAGGTGATGGATATCGTCGATGTGTGGTTCGAATCCGGATCGACCCACGCCTTCGTGCTGGAAGCTCGCGGCCTGCCCTGGCCGGCCGATCTCTATCTGGAAGGCTCCGACCAGCATCGCGGCTGGTTCCATTCGTCGCTGCTGGAAGCGGTCGGCACGCGCGGCGTGGCGCCGTTCAAAGCAGTGCTGACGCATGGCTTCGTGAACGACGAACAGGGCCGCAAAATGTCCAAGTCCGTGGGCAATGTCACCGCCCCGGACGAGGTCGCGAACAAGTTCGGCGCCGACATCCTGCGCCTTTGGGTCATGTCGTCCGACACCAGCGACGATCTGCGCATCGGGCCGGAAATCCTGAAACAGCAATCCGAACTCTACCGCCGCCTGCGCAACACGCTGCGTTGGATCCTCGGCAGTCTGGACGGTTTTACCGCAGCCGAAGCGGTGCCCTTGTCGGACATGCCGGAACTGGAACGCTGGGTGTTGCATCGGCTAACCGAGCTGGATGGGCGGATTAGGGCGGCGACCGACAGCTACGACTGGACCGGCGTTTATCCGGTGCTGCACAGTTTCTGCAATTCCGATCTGTCAGCGTTCTATTTCGATGTCCGCAAAGACGCGATCTATTGCGACGCTGCCTCCAGCCTGCGCCGCCGCGCAGCCAGGACGGTGTTGGACCATCTGCATCGCTGCCTGACCATCTGGTTGGCCCCGGTGCTGTGTTTCACCGCCGAAGAAGCCTGGACTGCGCGCTTCGGGGACGACGATAGCGTGCATCTGCAACTGTTCCCCGATCTGCCGCAGGCATGGCGGGACGACGCGTTGGCGGCGAAATGGGACACCATCCGCGCCGTCCGCCGCCGCATCACCGTGCCCATCGAAGCCGCCCGCGCCGGCAAGACCATCGGGGCGTCGCTGCAAGCAGCCGTCACGCTGAAACTCGCGCCGGACGAGGCCCTGCTGCTCGGCGAAGCAGACTGGGCGGAGGTCGCCATCGTCTCCAGCGTGCATGCGGTGGCCGGCACCGGGGACGAAAACGCCGATGTCGCGGCGGCCCCTGGCGAGAAATGCGCCCGCTGCTGGAAAGTCCTGCCCGAGGTCGGCACCCACGCCGCCCATCCCGGCCTCTGCCTGCGGTGTGTCGAGGTCGTGGGGTGACCAGCCCCGCCATCCCGGCCCGCGCATGAACCGCCGCTTCGTACTGGCCGGATTGCTGGCCGCGCCGATCGTGGCGGTTGCCGATCAGGCGTCCAAATGGTGGGTGCTGGAGGTGCTCGACCTGCCCGGCGTCCGGCAGATCGCGGTGCTGCCGATGCTGAACTTCACCATGGTGTGGAACCGGGGCGTCACCTTCGGGTTGTTCAACAGCTTCGGCGACTGGGGGCACATCCTCCTCGCCGGGGTGTCCCTCGCCGTCGTCCTCGCGCTTGGTATCTGGCTATGGCGCGCGCAGAACAGGCTGGTGGCGATCGCTTTGGGCAGCATCGCGGGGGGCGCCATCGGCAACGTGATCGATCGGTTGCGGTTCGGAGCGGTCGTCGATTTCATCCATGCGCATGTGGATACACCCTGGGGCGACATATCCTGGTATGTGTTCAACGTCGGCGATGCGGCAATCGTCTGCGGTGTGGTCGCGCTGCTGTACGATAGCCAATGGCCGGGTAAATCGGCGGAGTCGTAACCTTCGCTGGACCGAAATCGTCGCCCGCTGTAGGGAAGCGCCATCATGGCCCGCATCGTTTCCCTCACCCGCAAGACCTCCGAAACCGATATCGCGCTGACGCTCGACCTGGACGGGTCGGGCAAGGCGAACATCGCAACCGGGATCGGGTTCCTCGACCATATGCTCACGGCGTTGGCACGCCATGGGTTGTTCGATCTGTCGGTGCAGGCGGTGGGCGATCTGCACATCGACTACCACCACACCACCGAAGATGTGGGCATCGTGCTGGGGCAGGCCTTCCGCCAAGCCATCGGCGACAAGCGCGGCATCCGCCGCTTCGGTCAGGCGACGATCCCGATGGACGAAACGCTGGCGGAAGCCGCAGTGGATTTCTCCGGCCGCCCCTTCCTGGCCTGGAGCGTGACGTTCGATCGCAACAAAATCGGCGAGATGGACACCGAATTGTTCGAGGAATTCTTCCGGGCCTTCGCGTTCAACGCACTGATCAACCTGCATGTGATCCAGCGAGCCGGGGTCAACAACCACCACATCGCCGAAGCCTGCTTCAAAGCCACCGCCCGCGCCTTGCGCATGGCGACCGAGTTCGACCCCAGGCTTGGCGACGCCGTGCCATCCACCAAGGGCGTACTGTGACCTTCTGGACCGCGCATCTCGCCCGCAATCGGGAGCCGGTCCTGCTGCGGGATGGGTTCGCCTGGGGCGCCTTCCTGTTCGGACCGCTATGGCTGCTGCTGCACCGCGCCTGGATTCCAGCCCTGCTCAGCCTGATCACAATCGGTGTTGTCGTCCTCCGCCTGCCGCCCGGTATCGCCGCGATCGTCGTCCCTGCCCTCCTGCTGCTGCACGGGTTTTCCGGCAACGATATGCGCGGTTGGGCGCTAGAACGGCGCGGCTACCTTCTAACCCATGTGCTTTCCGCCCGGACCGAAGCCGATGCCATCGCTCGGCTGTTGCGCAACCGCCCGGATCTGGTCCAGCAGATGGCAGAAGCATGAAAGTCGCGGTCGTCGATTACGGGAGCGGCAATCTAGCCTCGGCCTCCCGCGCTTTGGCCCTGGCGGCGGAGCGGCTGGAATTGAACGCGGACGTGTTCATCACCGCCGACCCCGATGCGGTGGCACGCGCGGATCGGGTGGTGCTGCCCGGTCAGGGCGCCTTTGCCGATTGCGCCGCTGGATTGGCCGCCGTGTCGGGTATGCGCGACGCGATCGAGGCTTCGGTCGCGCGCGGCAATCCGTTTCTGGGTATTTGCGTCGGCATGCAGTTGATGGCGGAACGCGGGTTGGAACACGCGATTACCCCGGGATTCGGCTGGATTGCGGGCGAAATCGCGGAACTGCCGGCCCCAGGGCTGCGCCTGCCGCAGATGGGATGGAACGGGCTGGATTTCGAACCCGGCATGCATCCTCTGCTGGGGGGTTTAATCCCGGGCGATCATGCCTATTTTGTCCATAGCTTCGCGCTGGTGCACGGTGCGCCGGCAGAAACGATCGCGACCACCGAATACGGCGGACCGGTCGTCGCATTTGTCGCATCCGGCAACCGAGCCGGCACGCAATTCCACGTGGAAAAGAGCCAAGAGGTCGGCATCCGCATCCTCATGAACTTCTTGCAGTGGGCACCATGATCACCGACGCACCCCCCAAGCCGATCCAGCCGGCCGCGGACGTTCTGCTGGTCGAGCGCATCGCGCGCTTCACCGAAGACGATCTGAACGCCCTGTGCGAAGCAACCGACGCCGCAATCCTGGACGGCGGCGGCTTCGGTTGGATCGTCTCCCCCGGCCGACGCGCGCTGGAGGCCTATTACAAAGGCGTCGTGCTGGTCCCCGAGCGGGTGCTGTTCGTGGCGCGTCTGAATGGCGACGTGGTGGGATCGGCGCACCTCGTGCGGCCACCGCGCAACAACGAAGCGCAGGCATTCGCGGCCCATTTGATGCACGCCTTCATCGCGCCCTATGCACGCGGCCATCGCCTCGCGTCGGCATTGACCCTGAAGGTCGAGGAATTCGCCCGCGAATCCGGCTATCAGGTGCTGAACCTCGACGTGCGGGAAACGCAGACGGCCGCCATCCATATGTACGAAGCGCTGGGCTACGAACGCTGGGGCGAACATCCGGAGTATGCGTTGGTGCGCGGTCAGACCATCAAAGGATACTTCTATTCCAAGCGCCTGCGCCCCCGGCGTGGGCAGGCGCAAGACTGAGTTTTTCATGTCCCTGACACTTTACCCCGCCATCGATCTGAAAGACGGGCAATGCGTGCGCCTCAAACGCGGCGAAATGGACCAAGCCACGGTTTATTCCGCCGATCCCGGCGGGCAGGCGCGGGCTTGGCAGGATGCGGGCTTCCCCTGGTTGCATGTGGTCGATCTGAATGGCGCCTTCGCCGGTAAGCCGGTCAACGCCGACGCAGTCCGCGCCATCCTGGCCAGCACGCAATGCCCGGTACAGTTGGGTGGCGGCATCCGCGATATTCCGGGGATTGCCGCCTGGCTCGACGCGGGGGTCGCGCGGGTGATCCTGGGCAGTGCCGCCGCAAAGAACCCGCCGCTGGCGATCGAGGCTTGCAAGACCTTCCCCGGCCGCATCGTCATCGGCATCGACGCCAATAACGGTTTCGTCGCGACCGAAGGCTGGGCCGAGGTTTCCACCATGCCCGCCACCGATCTCGCCTTGCGGTTCGAGGATGTGGGCGTGTCTGCCATCGTCTATACCGATATCGGTCGCGACGGGATGCTGACCGGCCTAAACCTCGAACAGACGGTGGCATTGGCCAATCGGCTGACCACGCCGGTCATCGCGTCCGGCGGCGTCGGCAGCCTGGACGATCTGATCGCCCTGAAAGTCGCGGCCGCCGGAACCCGCATCGAAGGCGCCATCGTCGGGCGCGCGCTCTACGACGGGCGGATCGATCCGGCGGCGGCTTTGGCGCTGTTTGCGGACGCTGCATAGCGCGCGACGACCGGATCGGGCCGATCCGCATCCCCCGCGTCCCCGTTCATAGTCTTGTCGCCGGCCGGCGCGATCCGCTACCCTAGAGCGTGATCGCTTGAGGTTGACTTCAACCTCGGGCGTGAATCACCCTCTCAAACAAAGGCTTAGACCATGATCCAACGCCGAGATCGCGTGC
>JANXMB010000026.1 GCA_025354865.1 Acetobacteraceae bacterium
CGCGACGAGATCAGGTCCTCGGTGAAGCTACCGTCGCTCTGGGTCGCGGCGTTGGCCTGAGCGATGGTGTGCTTGGCCTCCTCCATCGCCGACAGATAGACGACGTCGTCGGTCAGTTTGTGGTCGACGACCTTGCGGTACGGCGTCTCGATGAAGCCATATTTGTTGACCCGGCTGAACGTCGCGAGGCTGTTGATCAGCCCGATGTTCGGGCCTTCCGGCGTCTCGATCGGGCAGATGCGCCCGTAGTGCGTCGGGTGGACGTCGCGGACCAGCATGTACGGCGTCTCGATGAAGCCGTACTTGTTGACCTTGGCGAAGGTCGCCAGCGAGTTGATCAGGCCGATGTTCGGGCCTTCCGGCGTCTCGATCGGGCAGATGCGGCCGTAATGCGTCGGATGCACGTCGCGCACCTCGAAGCCGGCGCGCTCCCGCGTCAGACCGCCCGGGCCAAGTGCTGACAGGCGGCGCTTATGCGTCACTTCCGACAGCGGATTGGTCTGATCCATGAACTGCGACAGCTGCGACGAGCCGAAGAACTCGCGCACCGCGGCGGCCGCCGGCTTGGCGTTGATCAGATCATGCGGCATCACGGTGTCGATATCGACCGAGCCCAACCGCTCGCGGATCGCCCGCTCCATCCGCAACAGCCCGACGCGATACTGGTTCTCCATCAACTCGCCGACCGAACGCACGCGCCGATTGCCGAGATTGTCGATGTCGTCGATCTGGCCGCGCCCGTCCTTCAGGTCGCACATCGTCTTGATCGTGCGCAGCACGTCTTCCTTGCGCAGCACGCGCAGCTGATCATCCGTCTCCATGCTCAGCCGCATGTTCATCTTCACCCGCCCGACCGCCGAAAGATCATAGCGGTCGCCATCGAAGAACAGCCCGCGGAACAGCGCCTCGGCCGTCTCCGACGTCGGCGGCTCACCGGGGCGCATCACGCGATAGATGTCGATCAGCGCGTCGTCGCGGTTGGTGTTCTTATCCACCGCCAGGGTGTTGCGAATCCACGGCCCGTTGGACTGATCGACCGCGAGGGTCGGCAGGCGCACGATGCCCGCGTCTTCCAGCGCCGCGAGGCGGGCTTCCGCCAGTTCTTCCCCGGCCTCGGCGTAGATCTCGCCGGTTTCCAGGTTCACCAGATCTTCGGCGACGTAACGGCCCAGCAGATCCTGTCGACCGACGAGCACTTCCTTGGTGCTTTCGGCGATTTTGCGCAATTGGCGAACGGTCAGCTTGGCCTCGGTATCGGCCACAACCTCCCCGGTGGCGGCGTCGACCAGCGGTTCCATCAGCTTCACGCCGCGGAAGGCCTCGGGGTCGAACGGGCGCGCCCAACCTTTCGTGGTGCGATCGAACACCACCTGACCGTAGAAATGGCTCAGGATTTCTTCCTGGTCCATGCCGCGGATTTCGCCGAATTCGATGACCTCGCCCTTGGCTTCGCGGGCGGCGCGCAGTGCTTCGGTGCCGGCGCCTTCGAGCGCGTAGAGCAGCGTCGTCACCGGCAGTTTGCGCTTCCGATCGATGCGGACATAAGCGATGTCCTTGCTGTCGAATTCGAAGTCGAGCCAGGAGCCGCGATAGGGAATGACGCGGGCGGCGAACAGATATTTGCCGCTGCTGTGGGTCTTGCCCTTGTCGTGATCGAAGAACACGCCGGGGGAGCGGTGCATCTGGCTGACGATGACGCGTTCGGTGCCGTTGATGATGAAGGTGCCGTTATCGGTCATCAGGGGCATATCGCCCATGTAAACCGGCTGTTCCTTGATGTCGCGGATCGACCGAGCGCCGGTATCTTCGTCCAGATCCCAGACGATCAGGCGCAGGATGACTTTCAACGGCGCGGCGAAATTCAGCCCGCGCTGGATGCATTCCTCGACGTCGTACTTGGGTTCTTCCAACTCATAATGGACGAATTCCAGGCGGCCGCGACCGGCGAAATCGTCGATCGGGAAGACGGATTTGAACACTTCCTGCAGGCCGGAATGGGTGCGGTTGTCGGGATTCACGTTCATTTGCAGGAACGCTTCGTACGACGAGCGCTGCACGTCGATCAGATTGGGCATCGGTGCCACTTCGGGGATGCGGCCGAAGCTTTTGCGAATGCGCTTGCGCCCGGTAAACGACATCGTGATCGCGTTCATCGATTATCCTGCCTGCTGTCGTCGTGAACCGAAGGAACCTTCGGGTCGTCTGGAAACGGATACGGGGGCGGGAATCCAGCGATTCCCGCCCGCGTTCCGGTCATACGGCTCGGCATACAGTAAACTGCGCCGCGCCGGTATAGGGTGTGTCGGGGCGCGTTACTTCACCTCCACGGTGGCACCGGCGTCTTCCAGCATCTTCTTGAACTTCGCGGCGTCGTCCTTGCTCACGGCTTCCTTCACCGGCTTCGGAGCGGCTTCCACCAGGTCCTTGGCTTCCTTCAGGCCGAGACCCGTGATGGTGCGAACTTCCTTAATCACGTTGATCTTCTTCTCGCCGGCTTTCGCCAGGATCACCGTGAATTCGGTCTGCTCTTCGACCGGGGCGGCGGCAACGGCGGCAACCGGCGCAGCGGCGGCAGCCGGCGCGGCGGCGGAAACGCCCCACTTCTCTTCGAGCATCTTGGACAGCTCAGCGGCTTCGAGAACCGTGAGGACGGACAGCTCGTCAACGAGCTTTGCGAGATCGGCCATGTTCATCTACCTTATATCGATCGTGTGGTGGGTTCCAGGCGCGCCCGACGATCAGGCTGCCCAATTCGGTCAGGCTGCTTCGGCTGCTGCCTCGTCCTTGTTGGCATAGGCACCAAAGACGCGCGCAAGCTGTCCGGCCGGGGCCTGAAGAATGCCGGCGATCCGCGTAGCGGGGGTAGAAATCATCCCCAGCAGCCTCGCGCGCAGCACATCCAGGCTCGGCAATTCCGCCAGCGCCTTGAGCCCATCGACATCCAATGTCTGGGTTCCCAAGGAGCCGCCGATCAGGACGAGCTTCTCGTTGGTCTTGGCGAACTCGACGGCAACCTTCGCCACCGCCACCGGATCGATCGACCACGCAAGCGCGGTCGGGCCGGTGAGCATCGGCGAAATGCCTTCGAATCGGGTCCCTGCCAGAGCGAGGGTGGCCAACCGGTTCTTCGCGACTTTGTAGTTCGCGCCAGCGGCTCGCATTTTACGGCGCAGGTCGGTCGCTTCGGCAACCGTCAGACCCGCATTGCGGGTGACAACGATCATCGACGTGTCGACCAGTGCCGTGTTGAGCCCCTCGACGAACTCCCGCTTCTCCGTACGGTCCACGTTTCGTCTCCGTGTTTGCCCCGAACACCGAAATGTCCAGGGCGGGGTTTCCCAAGGGCTTTGCAGCCCGGTTCGCCTGTCCTGAAGGTGTTTGCACACCCCCTTGCAAGCCGGAACCACCACGACATCTCCCGGAGGGGAGTAATCCTGGCATCCCCGTCTCCCGTGCGCGAACCGGATGGTTCCTTAGGCCGCGCCGTCAAGCGCGGTACGAACGGTCTCGGACAGGTTCGGGGCGATCGAAACCGCCCCTGCCCGCCGGGCCCGAGGACCCGGCGTATTCTGTATCAGACGCCGATGCTGGCGATATCGACCCGAATGCCGGGGCCCATCGACGAGCTGATCGACACGCGTTGCAGATAGGTGCCCTTGGCCCCCGTCGGCTTCGCCTTCTGGATCGCATCGGCCAGGGCGCGGGCGTTTTCCAACAGCGCGCCGGTCTCGAAGCTGACCTTGCCGATGCCGGCATGGATGATCCCGGCCTTTTCGGCGCGGAATTCGACCTGACCGGCCTTGGCGGCGGTGATGGCGCCCTTGACGTCCATCGTCACCGTGCCCAAACGCGGGTTCGGCATCAGGCCGCGCGGCCCGAGGATTTTACCCAGGCGCCCGACGATGCCCATCATGTCGGGCGTCGCGATGCAGCGATCGAACGCGATCTCGCCGGCCTGAATCTTCTCCATCAGGTCCTCCGCGCCCACCACGTCGGCGCCGGCAGCTCGCGCTTCGTCGGCCTTGGGGCCACGCGCGAACACGCCTACGCGCACCGTCTTGCCGGTGCCGTTCGGCAGGCTGGTCAGCCCACGCACCATCTGGTCGGCGTGACGCGGATCGATGCCCAGGTTCAGCGACATCTCGACGGTTTCGTCGAACTTCGCCTTCGCTGTCGATTTGATCAGCGCCAGCGCTTCGTCGAGCGAGTAGGATTTGTTCTTTTCGACCGCAGCGCGGGCAGCGGTCAGACGCTTGTTCTTTGCCACGATCTTAGCCCTCCACCACTGTCAGACCCATGGAGCGGGCCGAACCCGTCAGCATGCGCACGGCGCCATCGATGTCGTTGGCGTTCATGTCCTTCATCTTGATCGCGGCGATTTCGCGCAGCTGGGTCATGGTGACCCGGCCGACCGGGGCGCCCTTGCCCACGGTGGTGCTGCCCTTGTCGATCTTCGCCGCTTTCTTCAGAAAATACGTGTTCGGCGGCGTCTTCATCACGAAGTTGAACGACCGATCGCCGAACGCGGTGATCACCACGGGAATCGGCATCCCCGGTTCCATCTGCTGCGTCGCCGCGTTGAATTCTTTCACGAACTGCATGATGTTCAGGCCGCGCTGGCCCAGCGCCGGGCCGACCGGCGGCGACGGGTTGGCTTTGCCCGCCGGAATTTGCAGCTTGATATAGCCGACGATCTTCTTCGCCATGAGATCCCTGGTCCTTTGCCATGGGACCGCGGTACCAACGAACACCCCACCGTCAGACCGCTGACGGCGGGTGCTCTCCCGCGTTCCGAGTGAGGCGTGGCGTCTATAGAACCCGGCAACCCCTGTCCAGCGGTATTTTCCGCCTCAACGCAGATGCGGCAATGCCGGGCGTCATCTTAGATGCGGCAGCGCCGGGCGTCATCTTAGATGCGGCAACGCCACAATCAAACACGCCGCCGACAGCACCACCAACGTCAACGCCGTTCCCGCCGCCCCCACTGCCCTGAATACATTGGCCGTCGAGCCGAAACGCATGCTCAACCCAAACGTGTGGCACACGCTCAGCAACACCATCGTAGGTCCCAGCAGCGTGACCAGCCGGGGCCAGGCGCCGCTCAGTTCGAGCAAGCCAAGCAACACGAGGAACAAAGCGAGGGTCTCGGTAAGGGTGCCTTGCATACGAATGCGCCGACGCAGCGCCGGATTGTCCCCATCGCCAAGGCCAGTCTTGTACTTCACCCGCCCCATGCCGACATGGATCATCAACAACACATGCAAAATGCCCAGCGCCCCCGCAGTGGCGGCGGTGACGGCGGGGAAAATCAGAGCATGCATTGTCCGGGCCCTCGATCGGTTCAGGCGGGCACCCTGCCACGCGCCCCTTGAGCATACCATGCCCCCGCCCCACACTCGCACCACGAAATCCGGAGCCAGCCATGAACCAGCCGTTCGAATCGCCCGCGAACCTTCCTTCGGCCTTTCCCGCGAACCTACCGTTCGACTCCGCCGCCATGCTCGAAGGCCTGCGAGCATGGGTCGAATGCGAAAGCCCCACCTACGACCCCGCCGCCGTCAACCGTATGATGGATCTGGCAGCCCGCGACCTGATCGTCGCCGGCGCCCGCACCGAACGGGTCGCCGGGCGCATGGGATTCGGCGACTGCATTCGGGCGTCCTTCCCGCATCCCCGAGCGAGCGAGCCCGGCATTCTGATCATGGGGCACCTCGATACCGTCCACCCCGTCGGCACACTCGCCAAACTGCCCTTCCGCCGCGAAGGAAACCGCGCCTGGGGTCCCGGCATCCTGGACATGAAAGGCGGCAACTACCTCGCGCTGGAGGCCATTCGCCAGCTTGCGCGGGCCGGCATCGCGACCGCCCTGCCGATCGTCGTGCTGTTCACCAGCGACGAGGAAGTCGGCAGCCCGTCCACCCGCGACCTGATCGAGGCCGAAGCCGCGCGGCACAAGTATATATTAGTACCCGAACCCGCCCGACCCGATGGCGGGGTGGTCACCGGTCGCTATGCGATCGCCCGCTTCGACCTCGAAGCCACCGGCGTCCCCAGCCATGCCGGCGCCCGCCTGTCGGAAGGCCGGTCCGCCATCCGCGAAATGGCGCGCAAGCTGATCGAAATCGAGGATATGACGACCGAGGACTGCACCTTCAGCGTCGGCGTCGTGCACGGCGGTCAGTGGGTGAACTGCGTCGCCACGACCTGCACTGGGCAGGCCCTGAGCATGGCCAAACGCCAGGAAGACCTCGATCGCGGGGTCGAGGCCATGCTGGCCCTGCGCGCGACCGGCAACGATGTTCAGTTCGCGGTGCGGCGCGGTGTCACCCGCCCGGTCTGGGAGCCGAACCCCGCCGGCATGGCATTGTATGAGGTCGCACGCGGCATTGCCGCCACTTTGGGCTACCACATCCAGTCGCAAAGCTCCGGCGGCGGGTCGGATGGCAATTTCACCGGCGCTATGGGCTTGCCGACCCTGGACGGGTTGGGCGTCGCCGGCGCCGGGGCGCATACCCTGGACGAGCATATCCAGATCGAAAGTCTGGCCTATCGCGGCCGGTTGATGGCCGGTCTGCTCGCGCGGCTGGCCTGACCCTATGCGCCTTGCCCTCGCATTGCTGCTGCTGGCCACGCTTGGCCGGCCCGTCCTCGCCGAACCCCGCTTCCCCGGCGCCGCCTGGGACCGCATCCCGCTGTCGCAATCCGGCTGGTCCGGCGAAGCATTGTCGCGGGCCAGGGGCCTGTCCGAAGCGATCCACACCGCCGCCGCCGTCGTCGTCCAGCACGGTGCGATCGTGGCCGAGTGGGGCGACACCGCCAAACGCAACGAAATCGCCTCGATCCGCAAAAGCCTGCTCGGCGCCGTCGTCGGCATTGCGGTATCGGAACGGAAAATCGCCCTCGACAGCACGCTGGCTGCGCTGGGCATCGACGATAACGCGCCGTCGCTGTCGGCATCGGAAAAAACTGCGACCGTGCGCATGTTGTTGCAATCCCGGTCGGGTATCTACCATCGGGCCTTGTATGAAACAGCCGCGCAGGGCGTCACCCGACCGGCACGCGGCAGCCATCCTCCGGGCACGTTCTGGTATTATAACAACTGGGATTTCAACGTCCTCGGCACGATCTTTACCGATGCCACCGGGTTGGGCATCGGCGACGCGCTGGATCGGTTGATCGCCAAACCCATCGGCATGCAGGATTTCCGGCCGAGCGACGTTACGTATGTGCATGGACCGGATTCGATACACCGAGCATATCCCATCCGCATGAGCGCACGCGACCTTGCTCGGTTTGCCTGGCTTTACGCGAACAACGGCGATTGGGCGGGCGATCGGGTGGTGCCAGCGGACTGGGTGCAATCCGGTTTCCAGGCATGGTCCGATGCCGGTCGCGGGCGTGGCTACGGGTATTTATGGTGGATCGGTCAGGGGTTGGATTTCCCCAATGGCAGTTATTTCGCCCTCGGTGCCGGCGGGCAATATGCCTTCGTTATCCCGGATCGCGATCTTGTCGTCGTGCACACGGTCGATCGCGACAAGCACTACGCCGAACCCGGATCGCGCCAGATCGGCGACTGGCTGCGAGCGGTGCTGGCCGCCGCACCGCCCGCACACTGAACAGCCGTCGCGATGGTGCGAACGGGCAACTGCGCTGGATATTCTCGTGCGACAAAATATGGGAGACAGCTGCGGATGCCCCCCTTTGACGCCTGACTGATCTGCCTTGCAGGACCGGGCGCGGGAGGCGATTTTGCGATTTTTCTTGCCTCGTAGTATGCCGATAGTTATTTATACAAACACTATCGTTATTCCAAACCGCGACACCCCCAGCCGTCGCGCTAACCATGGACGCCACCATGCCGAACCGCGACGATGTCACCGATCGCCCCGCTTTGCAGGGCATCGAAGCCGCTTTGCACGATGCCTGCACGCGGGCGATGCAACCGATTTTTCCGTTGCCGACCATGCTGCGGCTCTATCGCAATGTCGTGGGCCTCACCCGAGCGGCGATGCGGGCGCGGTTGGATTTGGGGCTGCCGCCGGGGTTGAACGATGGGGTCCTCGGGCTGCTGGAAGCCGTTTGCCAGTCAATCGGGCATCATTTCCCGGATCGCGACATGCCGGTGCAGGACGCGATGCTGTTGCACGAGGCCGCGACGAAGCTCGCCGCCGTCGCCCATCGCGCCAGGGTCGGGCGGCCGATGGGGCGGTTGCCGGCCTTGGTCGCGGCAATGCCGATGCCAATCGAACCGCCGCTGGTCGAATCGCCGCCTGCCGAACCGCCGCCGATCGAATGCCACCCGGCCGAAGCGCCCGTAGCGAACCCGCCCCCGGTTCAACCGCCGGACAACGACGATCCCTGGGCCGACAACCCGAACAGCGCCTGGCGCAAGGATAACAAGGACGAACGCGACCGCCGCGCGCACGAGAAGCTGCGGACGGTGCTGGAGGAACGGATCATCAAACCCGGCTGGGACGAAGGCCGCCGCCTGCGCCGGGAAAAGCAAGCGCGGCCCAAAACCGGCGCGACGCGGTAGGGGGTCAGGCGGGCAGCGCGGCAGGCAGGCGCGTGGCTTTGCGCGGCGGGCCGCCGAACGCAATCTGCACCACCCCCGCCATCGCCCCAACCACCACCCCGATCTGCCAGGCTCGGTCGTACGAACCCAGCGCATCGAAGATCAATCCGCCGCCCCAGGCCCCCAGGAACGAGCCGGTCTGGTGGACCACGAAGGACATGCCCAGCAGCGTCGCCATGTACCGGGTGCCGAACATCTCGGCGACCAGACCGGAGGTCAGCGGGATCACCCCCAGCCACAGCATGCCCATCGTCGCGGCAAATATCAGGGTGGATGCCGGGCTGGGCGGGGTCACGAAGAACGCCGCGATGACGCAGGATCGCAGCAGATAGAGGATACCCAGCAGCAGATGCTTGGGGAACCGGCCGCCCAACCAGCCCGCCGCGTAGGACCCGACGATATTGACCGCGCCGATGATCGCCAGGGCCTCGGCACTGAGCATCGGGTCCATGCCGCAGATGTTCAAATAATTGGGCAAATGCGTGGTCAGAAAGATCAGGTTCAGGCCGCACACGAAGTAGCAGACGGACATCACCAGGAAGCCGCGATGGCGGATGGCCTGACCCAAAACCTCCCCCATGGTGGCTTTGTTGCCGGTCGGCCGGGGCAATTTGTCCGCCCCGCCGGCGCAATAGGACATCGGCAGCAAGGCCAGCGCCAGCATCGCGAACAGCACGATCCCCGCGTGCCAGTCGTAGTGCTTCAACAGCGTTTGCACCGACATGGCGACGATCGGCGTGCCCATCGAGCCCACCGCCGACACGATCCCCAAGGTGACGCTGCGCTTGTGTTCCGGCACCGCTCGGGCCGCCGCCGTCATCGCGAGGGACGACGCGGTGCACGCCATGGCGACGCCGATGAAGCACCCGGACAGCACCAGCGACGCCGCGCCGGTCGAAAACCCCATGGTCAGGACGCCCAGCAGGTAGACCAGAGCGCCGGAGACCATCAACGGCCGCATACCGTAGCGGTCGGCGAGCATGCTGATCGGGGCCTGGGAGATGCCCCAGACCGCGTTCTGCACCGCGATCGACAGCGTGAATTGCGCCGCTGTCAGCGCCAGATCGTGGGTGACCGGGGTCAGAAAGAGCGAGAGGCTCTGTCTGATCCCCATGCTCAGCGCCATCGTCGCGGCGGCGCCGATCAGCACCCAGCGGCCGGTGTTGGACGTCTTCAAGGCAATCATTGCAACCTCGGGTTCACTCCGCGGCGGCAGACGCCTCCCGCGCGGGATTGGGAATGTGCAAGAATAGCGCGCAGGTGACGGCGGAGATCAGTCCGAGCAGGGCCAAACCGTACAGACCGTATTCGAAGCTGCCGGTGTAGTCCTTGATCACGCCGACATACCAGGGGCCGAAGAACCCGCCGAGGTTGCCGATGGAGTTGATCCAGGCCAGCGCGGCGGCGGCGGCGGTGCCGGTCATGAACATCGGCGGCATCGCCCAGAACGGGCCTTTGGAGCCATAGAACCCGGTCGCGGCGATCGACATGCCGACGATCGCCCACCACGTGCCCATGGTCATGCCGGCGATAATCAGCCCGCCGGTGGACAGGATGCAGGCCACCAGCAAGGTCCAGCGCCGGTCGTTGGTGCGATCGGAAATCGCGCCGAACACCACCAGACCGATGCCACCGCAGATGTAGGGGATCATGGTCAGCCAACCGACCGACATGTTGTTGGTCACGCCCAGCGATTTGATGATCTGCGGGATGAAGAACAGCATGCCCAGGCTGGCGGTCACGATGCCGAAGTAGTTCAGCGACAGCAGCAGCACTTTCGGGTTGAAAAACGCCTCGGCAAAGCTGAATTTCCGCGCGTTTTCCTTCGCCTTGCGCTCGGCTGCCAGTTTGCCGGCGAGCCAGTCCTTCTCCTCGCGGGTCAGGAAACTCGCCTGCTCCGGCCGATCGGTCAGCACCACCAGAGTCAGCACGCCGATCAGAATGGTCGGAATCGCCTCGGCGATGTACATGATCTGCCAACCGCTCAGCCCGTACAGGCCGTTCAGGGTCAGCAACCCGGTGGAGATCGGGGCGCCGGCGGCAACCGCGATGGGCAACCCGACCAGGAAGCCCGACATAATGCGGGCGTGGTGGTAGGTCGGGAACCAATAGGTGAAATACAGCAGAATGCCGGGGAAGAACCCGGCCTCGGCGACGCCCAGGAAGAAGCGCACGGTGCCAAAGCTGACCGGGCCGGTGACGCAGGCGGTCAGGCCGGCGAGAATGCCCCAGGTGATCATGATGCGGGCGATCCAAAGCCGAGCGCCCACTTTCTCCATGATGACGTTGCTTGGGACCTCGAAGATGAAATAGCCCCAGTAGAAGGTGCCCAGCCAGAAACCGTAATCGGTTGCGGAGATATGCAGATCGCCGCGCATCGTCAGGGCGGCGAAGCTGACGTTGATCCGGTCCACATAAGCCAGAAAATAGGACAGAACGGCGAAGGGCAGCAGGCGGATGTAGATCTTCCGCATGGCCGATTTTTCGACGGCTTCGTTCAAGATGGATCCTCCCGGTGGTCTGTTGCCCCACCCTTAGCGGTAAACCGGCGGCTTCGCCAGCACCGCCGCCCCGATTCCAGCCGCCGCCAGACCGGCGCAAACCGCCAAGGACAGGTCGTAGGTGCCGGTGGTATCCCGCAGCACGCCGGACAACAGCGGGCCGGCGGCCTGCGCCAGGACCTGCACCGTCAGCGCCAGACCGCGGATCGCGCCATAGCTGCGTCGGCCGTAGTAATCCGCCCAGGCGATCGGCAGCATGGTCAGCAACCCGCCGATGCCCAGGCCGAAGAATGTCGCGGCCACATAGGCTTGCGTCGCGTCGTGCACCCAAAGCATCAGCGTTGCGCCAAGACTGAGCAGCGCGCCCACCAGCGCGAGGCGCAGCCGGATCGGCACAAAGCGCGGCACCAACCCAAAGCCGAGCGCGGCAATGCCCGAAAGCGCGGAGAAGGAGCCGACGACGCTGGCGGCGACGCCGGGCGACAGGCCGCGCTCGATCAGGAAAGGCGCCTGATGCAGGCTGACCCCGGCCTGCACCGGGTAAACCAGCAAGGTAAACAACGACAGCAGCCAGAACGCCGGGGTCCGCAGCGCCTCGGCTCGGGTGAACGACGGCGGCTCGATCGGGGGGGCGGCATCCGGGGTATGGCGGTCGGGGATCAGGCCCACATCTTCCGGCGCGCGGACCAACAGCAGCCAGACCGGCAGAAACCCGACGACCAGAGCCGTTGCGCCCACCGCCAGCCAGCCGTTGCGCCAACCGCCGGTCCCATAGCCCATCGCCGCCTGCGCCACCAACGGCATGCAGGTCAGCCCGACCATCCCGCCCAAGGTGGCGATCGAGGTCGCCAAAGCGCGCCGGCTGACGAACCAGTGGCTGACGGCGCCGTAAATGCCCAGATCGAAGGGGCCGGCGAAGTTCAGCCGAGCGATGCAGAACAGCAGATAGAACAGCGGCAGCGCGGTGGTCAGCGACAGCAAGGCCGTCGCCGCCGCCGTGCCCAAAATGGCGAGGCACAGCACCAACCGCGCCCCCGCTCGGTCCAGATAGCGCCCCAGATAGGGCGAGAGGATCGCCGCCAGCACCCCGCCCAGCGACACCGCGCCGGAGATCGCGGTGCGGGACCACCCGAACTCCTGCGTCATTGGCGAGACGAACACCGACAGCGTCGCCACCGCCCCGCCCTGCCGCGCGACCCCGGCGCAGCAGACGCAGGCCAGCACCACCCAGCCGTAATGGAACGGCAGGCGGGCGATCAGCCAACGGGGGATGGTGGCGTTCATGTCCCAGGACTAACCCGCCCCACCCCGTATCGCCAAATCCCGCGCCGGCTGGTATCGCACCATCGCAAGGTCCGCCCCCGCAACGCAGACCGTAACCGAGGATCAATCGCCATGCGCACTCTCGAACGCCGGAACCTGGGCAGCGGCGGCCTGACCGCCTGCGCCATCGGCCTTGGCTGCATGTCGCTTTCGGGCGTCTACGGGACGGCCGACGACGCGGCGTCGGAGAAAACCATCCACCATGCGATCGACATGGGGGTGGATCACCTCGATTCCTCCGACATGTATGGCTGGGGCCATAACGAGGAACTGATTGGCCGGGCGATCGTGGGCCGGCGGGACAAGGTGATGCTGGCGACGAAATTCGGCCAGACCCAGCGGCCGGGTCAGGCCAATGGCGTCGATGGCCGGCCGGAGCACGTGATCGCCGCCTGCGAAGCCAGCCTGAAACGGCTGAACGTGGATGTCATCGACCTCTATTATCAGCACCGGGTGGACCCCGGCGTCCCGGTCGAGGAAACCGTCGGCGCCATGAAGAAGCTGGTGGAACAGGGCAAGGTCCGGTTCCTCGGCATGTCGGAAGCCGCGCCGGACCGCATCCGCCGCGCCCATGCGGTGCACCCGATCGCCGCTGTGCAGACCGAATTCTCCCTGCTGTATCGTGCCGATGCGGAGGCCACCCGCGCCGTGACCCTAGCGCTTGGGATTGCCTTCGTTGCCTATGCGCCGTTGGGGCGCGGGTTTCTGACCGGGGCGATCCAGACATTCGGCGACATCGACGGGCGCCGCGCCGCGCATCCGCGGTTTCAGGAGCATAATTTCGCCCAAAACCGCGCCTTGGTGGCCAAGGTCGAGGGTTTCGCGAAGGCCAAAGGCTGCACCCCCGCGCAACTGACATTGGCCTGGCTGCTGGCGCAGGGGCCGGACGTCGTGGCCATCCCCGGCACCCGCTACGCCGCGCGGCTGGACGAAAACCTGGGCGCGCTGGCGGTGTCGCTGACCCCGGCCGAGGTCGCGGAAATCTCCGCCGCCGTCCCGACCGGCGCCGCCGCCGGGACACGCTACCCGGCCGGCGGGATGGGCGGGGTGTTTATCTAGGGAAAACGGTCCTCCGGGGCGGCGATCAGCGCGGCGCCGGGCCGCCGGGTTTGCCGACCGCCGCTTCGGTGTCGATCCGGCCCGCCTTCTCGAAGGTCAGAACGACGGGGAAGCGATCGCCTTCCCGCAGGTCGCGATTCAGGTGCATCAGCATGATGTGGTAACCGCCGGGGGCCAGCACCACTTGCTCCCCGGCGCCGATCGCCAGCGCGGCGACCGGGCGCATCTTCATGATGCCGTCGTCCATCTTGGTTTCGTGCACCTCCGCGATCGCGGCAACCGGGGAGGATACGCCGATCAGCCGGTCCGCCGCGCCCCGATCCACAATGGTTAGGAACACCGCGCCGACCCGCCCGCCCATTGCCGCGCGGGACCAAACATCGCGAATTTCGATCGGGGGTGCCTGCGCCAAAGCAGGGGCGGCCAAGAGCAGCAGAGCGACGAGCGTCGGAAACCGGATCATGCCGCGTCGTAGCAGGTCCGGCCGGGGCGTTCCAGG
>JANXMB010000049.1 GCA_025354865.1 Acetobacteraceae bacterium
TCGTCTATTGCCGCATCGACCGCCGCCGCAAGCTGCCCGCGACCACCTTCCTGATGGCGCTGGGCATGGACGGCGAAGAGATCCTGACGACCTTCTATGACGTCGTGCCCTACGTGAAGCAGGAGGGCGTCGCCGGGGGCTGGGCCACGCCTTACAAGCCGGAACGCTGGCGCGGGGTGAAGCCGGAATTCCCGCTGATCGACGCCGAGAGCGGCGAGGAAGTCGCTCCCGCGGGGACCAAGATCTCCGCCCGCCAGGCCAAGCGCCTGGCCGACTCCGGCCTGAAGACCCTGCTGCTGTCGCCCGAGGCCCTGGTCGGCCGCTATCTGGCGCGCGACGAAGTGAACCCCGCCACCGGCGAGATTTACGCCGAGGCCGGCGACGAGCTGGACGTGACGTCCATCGCCGCCCTGGAAGAGCAGGGTTTCACGACCATCGACGTGCTCGACATCGACCATGTTACGGTCGGCGCCTACATGCGCAACACCCTGCGGGTCGACAAGAACGCGATCCGTGAAGATGCCTTGTTCGACATCTATCGCGTGATGCGCCCCGGCGAGCCGCCGACCCAGGAAACGGCGGAAGCGCTGTTCCGTGGCTTGTTCTTCGATATGGACCGCTACGACCTGTCGGCCGTCGGTCGCGTGAAAATGAACATGCGCCTGAACATGCAGACCGAGGATTCGCTGCGGATTCTGCGCAAGGAAGACCTGCTGTCCACGGTGAAGACGCTGTGCGACCTGAAGGACGGTCGCGGCACGATCGACGACATCGACAATCTCGGCAATCGGCGCGTGCGCTCGGTTGGCGAATTGATGGAAAATCAATACCGTATCGGCCTCCTGCGGATGGAACGCGCGATCCGGGAGCGTATGGGTTCGGTCGATATCGACACCGTCATGCCGCACGATCTGATCAACGCCAAGCCGGCAGCGGCTGCGGTGCGGGAATTCTTCGGCTCCTCCCAGTTGTCGCAGTTCATGGATCAGACCAACCCGCTGTCGGAAGTGACGCATAAGCGCCGCCTGTCCGCGCTTGGGCCGGGCGGTCTGACCCGGGAGCGCGCCGGGTTCGAAGTGCGCGACGTGCATCCGACGCATTACGGCCGCATCTGCCCGATCGAAACGCCGGAAGGCCCGAATATCGGCCTGATCAACTCGCTGGCGACCTATGCCAAGGTCAACAAGTACGGCTTCATCGAGACCCCGTACATGCTGGTCAAGGACGGCATCGTGCAGCCGGGCGCGCAGTATTTGTCCGCCATGCAGGAAGAAAAACTGGTCGTGGCGCAGGCCGACGCGCCGATGGATAGCAGTGGCCGCTTCACCGAGGAACTGGTGTCGGTCCGCAAGCAGGGCGATTTCCGTCTGGTGAAGCCGGAAGACGTGACCGCGATCGACGTGTCGCCGAAGCAGTTGGTTTCCGTCGCGGCGGCGTTGATCCCGTTCCTGGAAAACGATGACGCGAACCGAGCACTGATGGGCTCGAACATGCAGCGGCAGGCGGTGCCGTTGATCCGGGCGGATGCGCCGTTGGTCGGCACCGGCATGGAAGCGGCGGTTGCGCGCGACTCCGGCGCGACAATCGTTGCGAAACGGCCGGGCATCGTCGATCAGATCGACGGCGCGCGCATCGTGGTGCGGGCGACGGCGGAAGATGGCACCACCAAGGGCGTGGACATCTACCGGTTGCGCAAATTCATGCGCTCCAACCAATCGACCTGCATCAACCAGCGGCCGCTGGTGAGGGTGGGCGACCGGGTGGCGGACGGCGATATCATTGCCGACGGCCCCTCGACCGAACTGGGCGAACTGGCCTTGGGCCGCAACGTGCTCGTCGCGTTCATGCCCTGGAACGGCTACAACTTCGAGGATTCGATCCTGATTTCCGAACGGATCGCCCGCGAGGACGTGTTCACCTCCATCCACATCGAAGAGTTCGAGGTGATGGCCCGCGATACCACGCTGGGCCAGGAAGAAATCACCCGCGACATCCCGAATGTCGGCGAAGAGGCGCTGAAGAACCTCGACGAAGCAGGCATCGTCTATATCGGCGCGGAAGTGAATCCGGGCGACATTCTGGTCGGCAAGGTGACGCCGAAGGGCGAAAGCCCGATGACCCCGGAAGAGAAGCTGCTGCGGGCGATCTTCGGCGAAAAAGCCTCGGATGTGCGGGATACCTCGCTGAAACTGCCGCCGGGCGTGACCGGCACGGTGGTGGATGTCCGCGTGTTCAGCCGCCGTGGCGTCGATAAGGACGAGCGCGCGATGGCCATCGAGCGGTCGGAAATCGAACGCCTCGCCAAGGATCGCGACGACGAAAAGGCAATTCAGGAGCGTTCGTTCCTGAACCGGATGCGGGAGAAGCTGCTGGGCCGGAAGGCGTCCGGCGGGTTCCGTGGCATCAAATCCGGCACCACGATCGACGAAGCCGTGCTGGCCGAGCACCCGCGGAATAGCTGGCGCAATATCGGCGTGCAGGACGATGCGGTGATGACCGAGATCGAAATCCTGAAGCGGGAATACGATGCGGCGGTCGGCAAGTTGCAGGCGCGTTTCGACTCCAAGGTTGAAAAATTGCAGCGCGGCGACGAACTGCCGCCGGGCGTGATGAAGATGGTCAAAGTGTTCATCGCGGTGAAGCGCAAGCTGCAACCCGGCGACAAAATGGCCGGTCGTCACGGCAATAAAGGTGTGTGCTCGCGGGTCGTGCCGGTGGAGGACATGCCGTTCCTCGAAGATGGCACCCATGTCGATATCGTGTTGAATCCCCTGGGCGTGCCGTCGCGTATGAATGTCGGGCAGATTCTGGAAACCCATCTGGGTTGGGCCTGCGCGACCCTCGGCAAACAGATTGGTGAGATGGTGGAAACCTATCGCCGCACCGGTCGCCATCGCGTCGAACTGCTGGAACGCCTAAACGAGATCTACGGGCAGGAGGTCTACGACCGCCAAATCGTCGATCTTGACGACACCGCGCTGATCGAATTGTGCGAAAACCTCAAGAAGGGCATTCCGATCGCGACGCCGGTGTTCGATGGCGCGCGTATGTCGGATATCGAGGGCATGCTGACCCGTGCCGGTCTGAACACCTCCGGTCAGGTGGTTCTGACCGACGGGCGCACCGGCGAGCCGTTCGAACGTAAAGTGACCGTCGGCTACATCTACATGCTGAAGCTGCATCACCTTGTGGACGACAAAATCCACGCTCGTTCGATCGGCCCGTACTCCCTGGTGACCCAGCAGCCGTTGGGCGGCAAGGCGCAGTTCGGCGGTCAGCGCTTCGGTGAGATGGAGGTCTGGGCGCTGGAAGCCTACGGCGCCGCTTACACGTTGCAGGAAATGCTGACGGTGAAGTCGGACGACGTGTCCGGCCGCACCAAGGTTTACGAAGCGATCGTCCGCGAGCAGGACAGCTTCGAAGCCGGCATCCCCGAGAGCTTCAATGTGCTCGTCAAGGAACTCAAATCGCTCGGTTTGAATGTCGATCTGGATAATAGGGCGGCCTGAACGGCCGTCCCGTTTCCACGCATATTAGATAGGATGTCGGACGCATGAACGAGCTGATGAAAATCCTCGGCCAAACCGGCCAGGCGATGACTTTCGACAGTATCAAGATCCAGATTGCCAGCCCGGAGCAAATCCGGTCCTGGTCGTACGGCGAAATCCGCAAGCCGGAAACCATTAATTACCGCACGTTCAAGCCGGAACGCGACGGGTTGTTCTGTGCGCGTATCTTTGGCCCGATCAAGGATTATGAGTGCCTGTGCGGCAAGTACAAGCGGATGAAATTCCGTGGCATCATTTGCGAGAAGTGCGGCGTCGAAGTGACCCTGGCCAAAGTGCGTCGCGAGCGCATGGGACATATCGAACTCGCGTCGCCTGTCGCGCATATCTGGTTCCTGAAGTCGCTGCCGTCGCGTATCGGCCTGATGGTCGATCTGACGCTGAAGGACCTCGAAAAGATCCTGTATTTCGAAAGCTACGTCGTGCTGGAACCCGGCACCACCGATCTGAAGATGTTGCAGCTTCTGACCGAAGATCAACTGTTGTCGAAGCAGGACGAATTCGGGGAGGATCAGTTCGAAGTCGGTATCGGTGCCGAAGCGATCAAAAAGGTGCTGCACCGCATCGATACTGATGCCGAGAAGGTCAAGCTGCGCGCCGACCTGAAGGAAACCACCTCGGAAGCGAAGCGGAAGAAGCTGGTCAAGCGGTTGAAATTGATCGAGGCATTTTCCGAATCCGGCTGCCAGCCCGGCTGGATGATCCTGGACGTCGTGCCGGTCATTCCGCCGGAACTGCGCCCGCTGGTGCCGCTGGACGGTGGCCGCTTCGCGACCTCCGATCTGAACGATCTGTATCGCCGCGTCATCAACCGCAACAATCGTCTGAAACGCCTGATCGAACTGCGCGCGCCGGATATTATCGTGCGCAACGAAAAGCGCATGTTGCAGGAATCGGTCGATGCGCTGTTCGACAATGGCCGTCGCGGTCGCGCGATCACGGGCGCCAACAAGCGGCCGCTGAAATCCTTGTCCGACATGCTGAAAGGCAAACAGGGTCGTTTCCGGCAGAACCTTCTCGGCAAACGCGTCGATTACTCCGGCCGGTCGGTCATTGTGGTCGGTCCGGAACTGAAACTGCATCAGTGCGGCCTGCCGAAAAAGATGGCGCTGGAGCTGTTCAAGCCCTTCATCTATTCGAAGTTGGAAAAATACGGTCACGCCACGACCATCAAAGCCGCCAAGCGGATGGTCGAAAAGGAACGCCCGGAGGTTTGGGATATTCTCGAAGAGGTTATCCGCGAGCATCCGGTTATGCTGAACCGAGCACCGACGTTGCATCGACTGGGGATTCAGGCGTTCGAACCGGTGTTGATTGAGGGGAAGGCGATCCAGCTTCATCCGCTGGTTTGCACCGCGTTCAACGCGGATTTCGACGGCGATCAGATGGCGGTGCACGTTCCGCTGTCGCTCGAAGCGCAGCTCGAAGCGCGCGTGCTGATGATGTCGACCAACAATATCCTCAGCCCGTCGAACGGAAAGCCGATTATCGTGCCGTCGCAGGATATCATTCTGGGACTGTACTATCTGTCGTTGGAAACCCCGGCGTTCCGCGAAACCGCTGTGGAAACCACGCCCGCGTTCGGAACGATGGGCGAAATCGAGCACGCGCTGTATGCGAAACAGGTGACGCTGCACGATAAAATCCGTGCCCGTTTCGAAACGGTCGATGCGGGCGGCAACCCGGTTACGCCGGTGGTCGTAACGACGCCGGGCCGGATGATGATCGCGCAGATTTTGCCGAAACACCCGAACGTGCCGTTCGACCTGATCAACCGGCAGCTGACGAAAAAGAACGTCTCCGACGTGATCGACATGGTTTATCGCCATTGCGGTCAAAAGGAATGCGTGATCTTCGCCGATCGCATGATGGGTGTCGGCTTCGCGCAGGCTTGCAAGGCCGGTCTGTCGTTCGGCAAGGACGACCTGATCATTCCGGTCGAGAAGGAAGGCCTAATCGTTCGTACGCAGAACGAAGTCAAGGAATTCGAGCAGCAATACCAGGACGGTCTGATCACCTCGGGCGAGCGTTACAACAAGGTGGTCGATGCTTGGTCGCGTTGCACCGAAGACGTTGCGAATGCGATGATGAAAGAGATCAGCAAGCAGGAAGTCGGTGTGCCCACCAACTCGGTTTGGATGATGTCGCATTCCGGCGCGCGTGGGTCGCCGGCGCAGATGCGCCAGCTAGCGGGCATGCGCGGGCTGATGGCCAAGCCGTCGGGCGAAATCATCGAACAGCCGATCATCGCGAATTTCAAGGAAGGTCTGTCCGTCCTCGAATATTTCAATTCGACCCACGGCGCCCGTAAGGGCCTCGCGGATACGGCGTTGAAAACGGCGAACTCCGGATACCTGACGCGGCGTCTCGTCGACGTGGCACAGGATTGCATCATCTTTGAGGACGACTGCGGTACCAGTCGCGGCCTGACGGTAAAAGCCGTCATGGACGGCGGCGAGGTCGTTTCGTCTCTGTCCGAACGTGTGCTCGGCCGCACCACGGCCGAAAACGTGATGGATCCGGCGACCGGAGCGTTGCTGGTCCCCGCCAACACGTTGATCGAAGAGGTCGAAGCGGATCGGATCGACTCCACCGGCGTGGAGTCGATGAAAATTCGTTCCGTTCTGACATGCGAAGCCCGCGTCGGCGTTTGCGGCCATTGTTACGGCCGCGATCTGGCGCGCGGCACCACGGTGAATATCGGCGAAGCGGTCGGCGTCATCGCGGCGCAGTCCATCGGCGAACCCGGCACGCAGTTGACGATGCGCACCTTCCACATCGGTGGCGCGGCCCAGCGTGGTGCCGAAGTTTCTGCCGTGGAAGCCAGCCACGATGGCACCGTCGCCATCAACAATCGCGTCATCGTAATGAACAGCCAGGGCGGCACCGTCGTCATGAGCCGTAATTGCGAAATCGTCCTGACCGACGACAAAGGCCGCGAGCGGGCCCGCTTCCGGGTGCCTTACGGTGCCAGGTTGCTGATCGATGAGGGCGCAGCGGTCACCCGCAACCAGAAACTGGCCGAGTGGGATCCGTACACCCTGCCGATCATTACGGAACGCGACGGGCAGGTCGAATACCTCGATCTGATCGAAGGCGTGACCCTGGTCGAACGTATGGACGAAGTGACCGGGCTGACGTCGAAGGTCGTCGTCGACTACAAGCAAGCCGCCAAGGGCGCCGATCTACGGCCCCGTCTGCAGTTGAAGGACGCCAACGGCGACGTGATTCGGTTGCCGAACAACACCGATGCCCGTTACTTCCTCGCACCGGACTCCGTCCTTTCGGTGGACAACGGCGCCCAGGTTGCAGCCGGCGACGTGATGGCGCGCATCCCGCGCGAAGGCAGCAAGACCCGCGATATCACCGGCGGTCTGCCCCGCGTGGCAGAACTGTTCGAAGCTCGCCGGCCGAAAGATCATGCTGTTATCGCTGAGTGCGACGGTCGCGTGGAATTCGGCAAGGATTACAAGGCAAAGCGCCGCGTCATCGTGAAGAACGACGAAACCGGCGAGGAAACCGAATACCTGATCCCGAAGGGCAAACACGTTTCGGTTCAGGAAGGCGATTTCGTGCGTCGCGGCGATCCGTTGGTCGACGGCCCCCGCGTGCCGCACGACATCCTGAAAGTGATGGGCGTGGAAGTCCTGGCCGATTATCTGGTCAACGAAATCCAGGACGTTTATCGACTGCAGGGCGTGAAGATCAACGACAAGCACATCGAAGTGATCGTTCGTCAGATGTTGCAAAAGGTCGAGATCACGGATCCCGGCGATACAACGTTCCTGACCGGGGAACAGGTGGATCGCACCGAATTCGATCAAACGAATGCCAGGCTGATGAAAGACGAACGCCCGGCCGTGTCCATGCCGGTGCTGCAGGGCATCACCAAGGCGTCGTTGCAGACCAATTCGTTCATCTCCGCAGCGTCGTTCCAGGAAACGACCCGCGTGCTGACCGAAGCGGCAACGGCGGGTAAAAGCGACAGCCTGACCGGCTTGAAGGAGAACGTGATCGTTGGGCGCTTGATCCCGGCGGGCACGGGGGCGGTCATGAACCGGTTGCGTTTGATCGCAGCCGGCCGGGATGCCCGTAATCTCGAATACGCGCATCCCCGTATCGAAGCGGCGGAGTAAGCGGCATAGCCAGGGGGCATCGCCTCCTGGCTTGCGATCCGGCGATATTCCCGGCACCCTCCGTCACAAGCGGAGGGTTCCATTTATGCACCACTTCATTCCCCGTAACGGTTCGGCGAACGTCGCGGAGGTTCCGTCCGGTCGGCGGGGCGCGCAAGCGGTGCCAGCGTAATGGCTTGGATCGGCAAATCGGTCGTTCGTTCGGAAGACCAACGGTTTTTGACCGGCGCCGGGCGTTTCGTGGAAGATATCGATCTCCCCGGTCAGGCCTGGGCCCAGGTGGTCCGTTCCCCCCATGCCCATGCAACGATCGTGCGGATCGATACTGCGGCGGCATTGGCGGTCCCCGGCGTTTTGGCAGTCTACACCTACGACGATATTGCCGAACTCGGCGCGATGGGATGCTCGACCCAGGTCGTCTCGCTGGAGCCAATGAAAATTCCGCCGAGGCCGGCCTTGGCCAACGGTCGGGTCCGGCATGTCGGCGATCCCGTCGCGTTCGTGGTGGCCGGTTCCCGTATGGCCGCCCGCGACGGGGCGGAGGCGGTTACGGTTTCGTACGATCCGTTACCGTGTACTATCGATGGCGTCGCAGCCATGGTTCCGGCGGCCCCGCTGGTATGGGACCGGATTCCGAATAATATTTCGTATCGATTCCAGAAGGGCAATTCGGCTGCCGTGCAGGCTGCTTGCGCGACGGCGGCGCATGTTGTCGAACTGACCTTGATTAATAACCGATTGGTGATCGCACCGACGGAAACAAGGGCGGGTATCGGCCGCTATGGGGACGCCGGATACGAATTGCTGTTGACGGCGGCAGGCGTGCACGCAATCCGCGACATGTTGGCGGAGGTGTTCTCGGTCGGCAACGATCGCATGCGGGTTGTCGCACCCGATGTCGGCGGCGGTTTCGGTATCAAGAACGCGCTTTATCCGGAATGGATCTTGTTGCTGTTTGCTGCCCGTAAATTGGGCCGACCGGTGAAATGGGTGGGCGATCGGGCGGAGGATTTCAATGGCACGGCGCAAGGACGCGATAACGTTACGACCGCGCGGCTTGCATTGGATGCCGCAGGGCGGTTTCTCGCACTCGATGTGCAAACGGTGGCGAATCTCGGCGCCTATATGTCGTCGGGTGGGCCGGGCAGTTCCACCAATGCGCCGGCCAATGCGATGGGCAGCGGATACGTCATTCCGGCTATTTTCATGGACGTGCACGGCGTTTTCACCAACACGCTGCCGATCGAGGCCTATCGCGGCGCCGGCAAGCCCGAGGTCAATTATACGATCGAGCGGTTGGTCGATTTAGCGGCCAGACGTTTGGATATGGACCCCGTCGCCATCCGCCGGCTCAATGCGGTCGCTGAATTTCCCTATCGCAAAGCATTGGGTACCGTTATCGATTGCGGTCGGTTTGCCGACAACATCGATGACGCGGTCCTGCGAGCGCATCGAGCGGGGTTCGCCGAAAGGCGAGCGATATCGGAAGCGCAGGGCTTCAAACGAGGTTTTGGAATTTCCTGTTTCCTCGAAACCGCGCGCGGCGCTCCGAATGAGGGCGCGGAACTCCGTTTCGATGCCGATGGAAAAATCGCAATCCTGGTGGGAACCCAATCCAATGGGATGGGACACGAAACGGCCTATCCGCAAATCGCTGCCGATCTATTCGGTTTACCGATCGATACGTTCCGCTACGTTCAAGCCGATACCTTCCTCGTTCGTTCCGGTAACGGCCATGGCGGTGCTCGCTCCATGCATATGGGTGGGGCAGCGTTGGTAAAAACAATCGATGCCGTATTGCAAAAAGCCCGACCCATCGCGGCGCGGCTGCTCCAGGCGGAGTCCGTAACATTTTCGGAAGGACGGTTCACCGTGCCCGGCGCGGCGTCGCGCGGGATCGGTTTATTGGACGTTGCGGCGGCGGTGCGCGACACCGGGGAAAGTCTGGATACTTACGTTTGGAACCTTCTGGATGTCATAACATTCCCGAATGGTTGCCATATCGCAGAGGTTGAGGTCGATCCAGAAACCGGCGCCGTCCGCATCGAGCATTATACCGCGGTGGACGATTTCGGGACCACCATCAATCCGATGCTGACGTTGGGCCAAATCCATGGTGGCGTTGCCCAGGGTATCGGTCAGGCGTTATTGGAACACACTGTGTACGATCCCGAGAGCGGGCAACTCTTGAGCGGATCGTTCATGGATTACGCGATTCCCCGAGCAGACGACCTGCCGGATTTCGATATTGTGCTGACGGGGGTTCCTACGAACGCAAATCCGCTGGGTGTCAAAGGTGCCGGACAGGCTGGTGCGATCGCTGCACCGCAGGCAGTGGTGCTGGCGGTAATCGATGCGATCGGTACAAATGAAATCGATATGCCGCTGACGCCGGAACGGGTTTGGCGCGCCTTGCAAGCAGGAAAAAACTCATGACCGATAGACCCCGCATCGCTGCCGAAGATTATCTCGACGCCCTTGCAGCGCATGGTATCGATTATATGTTCTGCAATCCCGGCACCGATTTTGCGCCGATCGTGGAAGCCTATGCGCGATCCGCGAAAACCAACGCGATCGTTCCCAGGCCCATGGTGGTGCCGCACGAAAACTGTGCGGTTGGCATGGCGCACGGCTACACCATGGTGACCGGTCGCCCGCAGGCGGTTATGTTGCACACCAATGTCGGTACCGCCAACGCAATCAATATGCTGATCAATGCCAGCCGCGATCGTATCCCGATGTTGTTGACGTCTGGCCGCACACCGTTCACCGAAGCCGGGGCGGAAGGATCGCGCAGCGTGCATATCCACTGGGCGCAGGAGATGTACGACCAGGCCGGAATGTTACGCGAGATGGTCAAATGGGATTACGAAATGAAACGCGGCGATCAAGCTGCGGCGGTGGTCGATCGCGCGCTTGAGATTGCGAGCGCATCGCCGCAGGGCCCGGCATATTTGTCGTTGCCGCGGGAAGTATTGGGCGAAACAATCGAACCGGCGACGTCGCGGCGCGTTCAGCGGGCCGGTCCGCGTCCACCGACCCCGGCCTCGGACGATATCGAAATTCTCGCGGGCTGGATTGCCGCCGCAAAAAATCCGCTGATCGTCACTGGGATGTTGGGTAAAGATCCACGCGACGCTATTGCGTTGGAGACGCTGGTCGATCGCTGGGCCATTCCGGTCGTGCCGTATAATACGCGGTATTTTGCGATCGGCGCGAACAATCCGATGTTTCAAGGCTCCGCACCAGGTCCGCTATTTGCTGATGCGGATTTGATCGTTGTATTCGAAACCGATGTTCCCTGGATCCCCAGCAAAGAAAATCCCCCCGCCAACGCTAAAATAGTACAAATCGGTGAGGACCCCTTGCATGCTCGGCTTCCCATGCGCAGTTTCCCATCCGATATGACAATTTCGGCATCCTCGGTATCGGTTCTCGAAGCACTGAGTGCCGAACTAGCGGGATATGCGATGCCGCATGTTGCGGAACGGCGGTTGCGGTTGATAGAGCGGTCCCAGAAACTGCACGCGGAGTGGAAAGCCGAAGCCGAAAGCGACGGGGCATCCGATAAAATTACCCTGGCTTGGCTGAATTGGTGTCTACGTGGAATTATCGATCGCAATGCGATCGTGATTTCGGAATATTCGTTCCGTCAGGAATATTGCCCGTTGGAACGGCCTGGAAGCCTGTTCGCGCTATCCTCGGCCGGTGGATTGGGTTGGGGTTTTCCGGCGGCTTTGGGGGCGAAGCTGGCGGCGCGCAGCAGGTTGGTTGTCTCGGTGTTGGGCGATGGCGCCTACATGTTTGCCAATCCGACAGCGTGCCATTATGTCGCGCAAATGCAGAATCTGCCGGTTTTGACCATCGTTTATAATAATGCGCTCTACGGTGCCGTGCGACGCGCGACGTTGGAAATGTATGGCGATGGCGCAGCGGCGGAGGACGATGGACGTTTTATGGCCGACCTCCCCGCCCCGCATTTCGAAAAAATCGTCGCCGCACACGACGGATTTGGCGAACGTGTCGAAAATCCCGCCGATCTGCCCGCCGCCCTTGCTCGCGCGGTCGCCGCCGTTAAATCGGGAAAGCAAGCGCTGCTCAACGTGATTTGCCCGCCGTGACGGTTCGCTACGCAACGACCGACCCTGTTCACCCACCGAGGCAACAATGACAACAATCGAGTTTGCGCGCCACGATGGGATCGCGCTGTTGGGCGATATTTACATACCGGAAGGACCCGGTCCGTTTCCGGCCTTGATCGGTGTTCATGGCGGCGGCTGGCAGCAGGGGTCGCGGACGATTTACCAACATTGGGGGCCGTTTCTGGCAGCGCGCGGCTACGTGCTGCTTGCCGTGGATTATCGGACGTCAGCCCCCGACCGCAAGAGCTATCCGGACGCGGTGCACGATGTGCGCGCAGCGGTTCAGTTTCTGAAAGGCGAAGCTGCGACCTACAAGATCGATCCTGCTCGCCTTGCGCTGGTCGGTGATTCCGCCGGCGGGCATTTAGCGACCTTGGTGGCTCTGGCGGGGGATTCGCCGGCGTTCCAGGGATGCTACCTCGACGATAAATATGCCGGTCTCAGCACGCGGGTGAAATGCGCGGTCGGGGTTTATGGCATCTACGATATGGTCCGGCAATGGAACGACGACCAAGTCGGGCGGCCCCGGAATCGGATAACGGAACAATTCCTCGGCGTTGCGCCGATGGACGATCGCCGTATTTTCTTCGACGCCTCGCCCATGAGTTACACGACCACCGACAATAATGGTACGGCGTTTCTGCTGGCCTACGGGACCGAGGACGATATCGTCGATCGCGCGCAATCGGATGCATTTCTGTTGGCCCTGAAACAGGCTAAATTCTGGGCGCGCAACGCGGTGATTCAGGGCTGGGGCCATTATTGGATGGGCACCGACCCCACGGATCCCGGCAGTGGCGCGTCGTTGTTCGCACCGCGCCTGATGCGCTTTCTTGGGGACATGCTTTGACCATCTACGAAGCGCCGCGGCCGAAAGCCAAAGCTGGGGAAACGATTATTACCAGCACCTGCGGGCATAATTGCGGCGGGCGCTGCGTGGTCAATGCGCATGTTTCCGACGGCAAAATCGTGCATATTTCGACCGATCAGCGCCGTTGGAATGCCGAACACCCGCCGCTGCCTGCCTGCGCGCGCGGGGTCGGGCAAATCGAGCGTACTTATCATCCCGATCGTCTGAAATATCCGATGCGGCGTTCCGGCCCGCGAGGGTCTGGACAATTCGAACGGATCGGATGGGACGATGCGCTCGACGAAGTCGCGGCGCAAATGCAACGGGTGCGGAAAACCTACGGCAGCGCAGCCATTCTGGATGCGTCCCGAACCGGCAGTCTGTCCAGCCTGCACGGGCGGGTGGCAGCGCAACGATTCCACTACATGGCAGGCGGTTGCACCGATCTTTGGTCGAATATGTCGGCCGAGGCCGAGGTTTTCGCCGTGCGAACCACCTTCGGTTCGGCCGTCGATTACAAGGCAGCGGGCAGGGAACCGACCGATTATATCAATTCTAAATTTATTTTGATGTGGGGATGGAGTCCGGCCGACGGTACGTTCGGCACCGGTACCATGCCGTATCTGAAACAAGCGAAAAAATCCGGCGTTCGCATCGTGTGCGTCGATCCCAGGCAGACCAATACCAGCCGACTGCTCGCGGACGAGCATATTTTTATCCGGCCTTCGACCGATACCGCAGCATTGATTGCGATGGCCAATGTTATCGTAACCGAAAACCTACACGACCAGGATTTTTGCGATCATCACGTGCTGGGCTTCGATAATACCACGCCGTCGTATAAAGCCTATGTCACCGGGGCGCTGGATGGCATCCCGAAAACACCGGAATGGGCGGCCGCTATCTGCGGTATTCCGGCGGAAACGATCCGTCGTCTCGCGATCGAATTTGCCACCTCCAAGCCCGCAGCAATCCATTGCGGATACGCACCGGGGCGGACGCTGAATGGGGAGCAGTTCCACCGAGCGGCTTATGCTCTGGCGGCTTTGACGGGGAATGTGGGGATTGTGGGGGGGAATTCCGGGGTCAGCAATGGGGCCACCGGCCGTCGCGCCATTAAATCCCTCCCCACCGGTAAAAACCCCATCGATGCTCGGGTTGCCTCCCCGTTGCTCGCCGATTTACTTGCACGCGGCAAAGCTGGGGGATATCCGGCCGATATCAAACTGATTTATTCGGCCGGCGGCAATTTGTTCAATCAGGCGCCCAACAGCAACAAGATGGTTGCGTCCCTCGATGGGGTGGAATTCATCGTGGCGCAGGACAATTTCCTCACCCCAACCGCGCGCTATGCCGATATCCTGCTGCCCGCTACGACATTTTGGGAGCGGAACGACGTGCATACGCCGTGGTCCGGGGCAGGGCATTATTCGATTTATATGCATCGGGCGATCGAGCCGATGTACGAATGCCGAAACGATATCGATATTTTTGCCGATCTGGCCGCTCGGATGGGTATCGTTGGATACAGCGATAAAACCGAAGACGAATGGTTGCGCGAACTCACCGCAGCAGCCGTCGACGATTACGATGCATTTCGCGACAACGGGGTCGCGCGCTTTCCGAAACCCAGGGATGCCGTGGCCTTCGCGGCAGAAATTCGCGGGGAAAAGCCGTTTTCTACGCCGTCAGGAAAGATTGAGATATATTCGACATCGTTGTCCGAAAACCCCGATCCCTATGGGTTGGGCGCTATGTCGGTCGTTCCGATGTGGGTGGCACCGCCCGCCGATGCAAAATACCCGCTGGCACTGTGCACCCCGAAATCCCGCGCCCGCACCCATTCCATCCACGGCAACCAACCCTCCCTTGCTCGGATTGATCCCGATACAATATGGGTGCACCCCGACGACGCCGCCCGACGGAAAATTCGCAACGGACAGGCCGTGCGCGTGTTCAACGACGCCGGTGCAACGATACTGTTGGCGGAGGTTACTGCCCGGATCGCACCCGGTACCGTATCGATCAAGGAAGGCGCCTGGTTCGCGCCGGATGCAACCGGTACGGATCGTAAAGGATGTGCGAACGTTCTGACACTCGACCGGTCCGCGCCCTCGGGGGCCACGACTTACAATACCAACGCGGTCGAAATCGAGGCGTTGAAATAAGCCGCTATAAGGCCGGCGCGACCTGTTCCTTGAACAACGTCAAGCTGCGTGCGGTGTCCTCGTACGACATGGTGCCAAGGCGGAATTGCATGATCAGGCCGCCGACTCCAGTCTTCGCCAATTCTGCCAGTTTTTCGGCAACCGTCGCCGGGGACCCGTAGACCAGCGAATGCTCGACCACCGTACGGGCCGGTGCTGCGGTGCCCGGCGCGGGCATCGGCACGATCGATACGCCCTGTTCTTCGTAAACCCGATGACGCATCGCGGCGCGGAATTCCTGCATCGCGTGGAACGCCGGCACGGCAATCCGTTCCGCTTCGGCATCCGTTTCCGCCACGCAAACATTGCGCCAGACCCAGCATTCCTCGACGCATTGCGCGACGGCGGCATCGTCCAATCCCGCTTCCCGCAGCGCGGCGCGGTATAATTCCATGCGGCGAGCGGTTTCTGCGTTGGTCTGCACATTCATCATGAACGGGCGACCGCGACGGGCGATATCCAGCATCCCGTGTTCGGTCGCGGCGGCGCGGATGACATAGGGATGCGGTTTGGTATACGGGGCAGGGCGCAAACCCGGTAGTTTCAGATCGAAATATTTGCCGCGATGCGCGAACGGCCCGCCTTTCCATGCCTCCAGCATGATGGTTTCGGCTTCCTCGAAGCGCGCCTGAGCTTCGGTGTGGTCGATGCCGAATCCCTGGTAATCGTAAATATTGTAGGCGGTGCCTCGACCCAATCCGACGATCAGGCGACCTTTCGACAAATTGTCGATCAGCGCCATTTGTTCGGCCATGCGAATGGGATGGTGCAATGCCATCTGCGCGACGGCGAAACCGATACGGGCTTGGAACGTGGTGCGTGCCAACGCAGCAGCGAACGCGACCGGATCGACATAGGCGCAAATGCCGTCGAAATGGTGCTCGGCCAGCCAAATCGTGTCGTAACCCAGACGATCGGTCAGCAACGCTTCCTCGAACGTTTCGTCCACGATGCGGTAGTCGTCCGCCGGGGACCGGCTCTCGGGAAACAGGAAATTGGAGATTTTCATTCGCCACGCCTTTGCGATACTGGGACCCACGATACACTGGAACCCCTGATACACTGGGGCCCATGATACACTGGGGCCCCCAACCCGAAAGACCCTCCTGCCATGAGCAACGAACCGGCCCGCTTCGATTTCTCCCGGCCCATCCGAATCGACCTCTATTCCGACACCCGCACCCGCCCGTCGCGGGCGATGAAGGAGGCGATGCTGGAGGCGGAAATGGGGGACGAGCAAGCCGGGTCCGATCCCTCGATCTGGGCGTTGTGCGATTATGCGGCGACGGTTCTGGGCAAGGAGGCGGCGATGTTCCTGCCCACCGGCACCATGTGCAATCAGGTCGCCATCGCCACCCACACAAGGCCGGGCGACGAGATTCTGGCGCACGAGGACACCCATATTCAGTCGAGCGAGGCCGGCGGACCCGGCGCCATCAGCGGCGTTCTGATCAAAGGCCTGACGGGGGAGCGCGGCATATTCTCCGCCGACACCTTGCGGCAGGCGATCCGCCCGGTGTCCCGCTATGCGCCGCCGCAAACTTTGGTGGAGGTGGAGCAGACCGCCAACAAAGGCGGCGGTGCCTGCTGGACCCTGGACGAGTTGAACGCGGTCGCCGATGTCGCGCGTGCCCACGGCATGAAGGTCCATATGGACGGGGCGCGGTTGATGAACGCGGCGGTGGCGCTGGGGATTCCGGCGGCCGAGTTGGCGGGGCCGTGCGATACGGTGTGGTTGGATTTCACCAAAGGCCTGGGGGCGCCGCTGGGGGCGGTGCTGGCGGGAAGTCGGGCGTTCATCGACGACGCTTGGCGTTGGAAGCAGCGTCTGGGCGGGGCGTTGCGGCAGGGGGGGATGAATGCCGCCGCATGCCTCTATTCGCTACAGCACAACATCGATCGGCTGGCCGAGGATCATGCCAACGC
>JANXMB010000111.1 GCA_025354865.1 Acetobacteraceae bacterium
CGTGCAGGACATCGTCGCCCAGCGCTCCGCCCAACCCGGATGGCCCAGCACGGCCGACCGCTCGGAGGTGCTGGCATTGTTGACCTTCGCCGCAATGTTCCACCACCCAACCTTCCGCACCCTGATCGCAGCGGCGCGGCAGGCCTCGCCAGCGGCCGAAGGCGCGATGACCGATCCCGCCGGGGTTGTCGCCAGCATGGTGCGCCATGCCCCGGTCGCACTGATCGAACCGCGCGCCGCCCCCGCTCGGAGGCTGAAAATCGCCCTTTGCGTGTCGGGTCAGTTGCGCGGCTACAAGGCGGCATTCCCGACTTGGTCGAAGCTGGGGCTGGACGCCCACGAAACCACGGTTTTCATCGATTCTTGGCAGGATATCGGCCGCAACTGGGTACGAATCTGGCATTTTGTCCGCGCGCACGGCGACGTGCACCGCATGCTTGTCGGGCCCGATGCGCCGCTGTGGTTACAACGGCGCTATCCCACCCTGGCGGCGGCGGTGCTGGCGTCGGACGCCGATCCCCGCGCTCTCGCCACGCTGTACGGCACGAAACACGTGCGGCTGGAAAACGACAAGGACGGCAGTTTCCTCGGCCGCCCGAATGTCTGGAAAATGCACTACAAGGTCGAGCGCGCGCACCATTTCGCGCTGGAGAACGGGCGGGATTTTGATCTGTTCGTACGCATTCGCCCGGATATCGCGATCGTGGCCGACGCGCCGACCGACTGGGCCGAGATTTTCGCCCGCTCGCGCGCGGAGCGGTTGATTTTCGCCGATCTGCCGCTGCGGTTCGTCTACGACAAGGTGGAACTCGGCGATCAGTTCGCCGTTGGCAGCCGCGACACGATGGATGCCTATGCGTCGGTGCTCAGCAATCTCGAATGGTGCCGGGAGGCCAAGGCCCGCCCCTTCGGCGTGCCGGAGGCGCTGCGCAACCACGAAGCGTTGGGCCTGCTCACACTTTATCGCGGCATTTTGACCGAGCCGCTGCCGGCGTTGCAGGGCGCTCGCCTGCTGGACCCGACGATGCTGTCGGCGGCGGAAATATACGACCTGCTGCGGCCCGACATCGCGGCTCGGACAGCGGACAACCTGGACCGCGCATTCTTGTCTGCCTGCGAGCAGACGATCGGAGAGCACAAACATGGCTAAACGTGGACCGAAGCGGCGTCCGGCACCGAAGCAAACCGCCGCGAAGCCGCCCGCGCCGATGCTGGATATGGGCCTGCCGACCGACAAGGAAGCCGTGATCGAGCACGCGCAGACAGCCCAGGTCGCCGGCAATTGGGTCGAGGCGATCGCCCGATGGGACCGGGTACGCGCGCTATTCCCCGAGGAGGTCGCGTCCTACCACAACGGCATCCAATGCCTGGAAGCGGCCGGGCGGGCCGCCGAGCGGGAGGCGCTGTTCGGCGCGGCGGCGTCGCAGTTTCCGGATGCGGTGGCGTTCAATGCCGAATTTGCCTGGCTGGCGCATCATCGCCAGGACTGGCCGGCAGCCATCGCACGCTGGAAGACCGTGCTGCAACGCTTCCCCGGCCATCAGAGCGGCTACCTCGGCGCCGCTTTCACCTGCAGCGCGGCCGGCATGCACGCCGAAGCCGACGCCATCCTGCGGGAGGCCATCGAACAACATCCGCAAAACCGGGAATTCGCGATCGGCTATGCAAGTCAGGCGCAACATCGCGGCGATCTGGAAGCAGCCAACAGCCGTTGGGAGGCCCTGCGCCGGCACCTCCCCGCCGAACCCGCCGGCTACAGCTCGGGGGCCATCGTGCTGTACGATCTCAACCGGCCGGAGGATGCGTTCCAGCTCCTGCGCGATGCCCCGACGGCGGTGCCCGATTTCGAATTCCATCCGCAGGGCATGCCGGGTTTCCTGCGCTATGCCACCGCGCCACAACAGGGGCTGACGGTTTCCGAATCCGATCGCGCGCTGGCCATGGGGCGGCTGTCCGGGCTTATGCGCCTGTATCCCGACAATCCCGACGTTCTGCTGGGTTACGCGATCGCCTGCCGCAACATGTTGGCATGGGACGATGCCATTGCCGCACTGAAACGGGCGGTCGCCGCCCACCCCGAGCGCGCCGATATCCTGGCCGAGACGATCGGCATCCATACGGTGCTGGATCATTTTGCCGAAGCACAAAAGCTGGCAGAAGCCGCCGCCGGCCAATTCCCCGAAAATTCGGCGATCGCCGAGAAGGTATCGCAATTGCGATACCGCCAGACGCATGTTACCGGGGAGGGGGGATTAACGCCGGCTGAGGTCGGCGACCCCACGGCCTCCCGCGAGCGGCAGGCAGTTGCCGCGCTGCTATGGCAGTTCGAAAGCCTCGGCACCGATTGCGTCTTCGGCTACGTGCAGCGGGCCTACGGCGCCGAACCTTTGGGCCTGTTACGATGGGCCAGCATGCCGTTCGCTCGCCTGCTGGCCGCGCTGACGCAGCGTTTCGCCGGCGTTGGCAACCCCGAATCCATCGACATCGAAGCCACCGATGAAGTCCATATTCCGCTCGGCGCCCGCGAATTCACCGCAACAGATCGCAGTTACGATATCTGGAGCCACACTTTCGTACCGGTCGTTGCGGGCGCCGACCTGGATGCCATCCGCCAGGATGTCGCGCGCCGCAGCGTCTTTCTGGCGCGCGGTCTGGTCGAGAAGTTAGAGACCGGGGACAAAATTTTCGTCTACAAGGATGCGTCCGGCGCATTGACCGAGGCGGATCGTTCCGCCTTGATGGCGGCGATCGCGAAATACGGTCCGACAAATTTACTCTATGTCGGTCTGGCAACGGCGAGCCAACCGACCGGGTTGCTCGGCCGCGAACCCAGCGGGGTTTTCATCGCCGCGCTGACGGCGCCTTTTATGACCGAGCACCGGGTGCGCGATTTCCAACCTTGGGTCGGGTTATGCCGGGATGTGCTGGCGGCGGTCAGGCCGCAGCCAGTTTCTCCCCGATGAGGCCGACCATTTCACCGACGTTGCGCAGCTTGTTGGCTTCGCGCGAACGGATGCGGATATTCATCGATTCTTCGATGCGCAGGATGATATCCACGTATTTGAACGAATCCCATTTCGGCAGATCGGCCGGCATGGTTTCCGGCTTCAACGCAATACTGTCGTCCCCCAATGCCAGACGGAAGATGGTCGTCAGGGCATCGAGGATTTCGGGTTCGGTCATCGTGGATTCCAATAGTCGGGGAAGGGCGCGCCACGCTTGGCTCACGCGGACGTTAGGCCGGAAAGCCGAGCGCTGTCCACCGTTTGGGGCGATTCAGCCTTCGCAGGGTGTGGGGGTTCGCGGTATAAGGCTGCGCCCGCACGGGCCGGACCGGGCCTCGATCGCGCACGGCGCACCGAAATCGTAAAACCGAGGCGAGAACAGCATGCCATTCGATGCAGTCAGGCTGGCCGATGCGGCCGCCGCCACCGGACCGGACGTGGTTCTGGCCTTCGCGGCCGATGCCGCCAACGCGGCCGTGATGCGGCAGGCGTTGCTGGTGCGGGCGGTGGAAACGTCGTTGCTGGATTTATTCGGCAAAGGCAAGTTGCACGGCACCATCCACACCTGCGTCGGTCAGGAGCTGACCGGCGTCACCATCGGCGCGAACATGCATCGCGACGATTTCATCACATCGAACCATCGCTGCCACGGGCATTTCATCGCCGCGACCGGGAATTGGCGCGGCTTGATCGACGAAATCGTCGGCAACGTGGACGGCGTCTGCGCCGGCATCGGCAGCAGCCAGCATCTGTATGCGCGCAATTTTATGTCGAACGGCCAGCAGGGCGGCCTGCTGCCGGTCGCGGCCGGCATCGCACTGGACCGCAAGCATCGCGGCAGCGACGGCATTGCGATTTCTTTCATGGGGGAGGGGACTCTCGGCGAAGGTATCTTCTATGAAACGATGAATGTCGATTCGCTGTGGAGCCTGCCGCATCTGATCGTGTTGGAGAACAATTTCTACAGCCAATCGACCCCGCAGGCGCAATCGGTTGCCGGCAGCATCGCCGGGCGCGCGGCGGCGTTCGGCCTGACGGTGCGCGAAAGCAGCACCTGGAACCCCGCCGAACTGGCAACGACGGCCGCCGCCGCCATGCGGGACGTGCGGGAAACCGGCCGCCCCGGCTTCCTGGTGGTGCGGACCTATCGGCTCAATCCGCATTCGAAAGGCGACGACAGCCGCGATGCGGAGGAATTGGCATGGTTCGGCGCCCGCGATCCGCTGAACGTTGTGCTGGCCAGCAACAACGCCCACCGCGCGCATTACGAAGATTTACTGCGGGAGGTCGAGGATCACATCCAGATTTCGCTGACCAAACCGCGCCTGAGCCCCACGCGCTATTTCACCGACAAATTGCCGCGCACCGGCAGCAGCGGTTGGACCAAGGTCGAAGCGGCGTCGCACGACACTCGTTACGTGCAACAATAAAACGACTTCTACACTGGGCTGCTGCGCGACAACGACCGGGCGTGGTTCATCGGCGAAGACATCGCCGACCCCTATGGCGGCGCCTTCAAAGTATCCAAGGGAATGCAGACTGCCTTCCCCGACCGCGCCTTGACCACCCCAATCAGCGAGGGCGCGATCACCGGCGTGGGCGTCGGGCTGGCCGTCGCCGGCAATCGGCCGATGGTCGAAATCATGTTCGGCGATTTCATGACCCTGACGGTCGATCAGATCGTCAGCAATGCCGCCAAATTCTATCATATGTACAACCAGGCGGTGACCTGCCCGGTGGTCGTGCGCACCCCGATGGGCGGGCGGCGCGGCTACGGACCGACACACTCGCAGTCTTTGGAACGGCTGTTCCTGGGGATCGACAACTGCCTCGTGCTCAGCCCCAACGCACTGATCGACATCCCCCGCCAACTCGGCGCCATCCGCCGCATCGAAACCCCCGCCATCGTGTTCGAAAACAAGGTCGATTACACGATGCGGCCCTACAAGGTGCCGGAATATTACAAGGTCGAAATCGGTTCGGCCGAATTTCCCACCGTCGCGGTGCGCCCCGAACGGGTGGAACCGACCGTAACGCTGGTCAGCTACGGCGGCATGTCGCGCATCCTCGCAGACGCGCTGCTGCGCATTTTCGAGGAAACCGATCTGGTCCCTGAACTGATCGTGCCGATATCGTTGCATCCGATCGATCTGGGGCCGATCGTGGAATCGGCAAACCGCACCGGCATGTTGCTGGCGATCGAAGAAGGCCCGACCTTCGCCGCCTTCGGTGCCGAAGTACTGGCACAAGTATCGGAACACGCCGCTCGGCCCATTCAACTCGGGCGGGTCGGGGCGCAACCGATGCCGGTCCCGTCGGTGCCGGAACTGGAGGATATGGCGCTGCCAAGCGTTGGCCGCGTTATCGAAACCCTGCGCGGCATGAAGAAGGTCTGACACCATGGCCCATGCAATCGAAGTGGTGGTCGAGCGCGAATCCGCGAACGATGCCGATGGCACGGTGGTGGAAATCTATCTGCAACCCGGCAGCCCGGTGAAAAAGGGCGAGCGTATTTTCGACATCGAAACTTCGAAAGCGGTGCAAGAAATCTACGCCCCCGCCGACGGGTTTCTGATGCATAGCCTGACATTGGGCGACAACATCGACCTCGGTGGGGCGATCGCGCGCATCGTCGCCGACCTTGCCAGCGCCGCCGCCGCCGTCGCGACCCCGGCCGCACCCCAAGCCGGGACCGCAGCACCGCGCACCGGCCTGCCGCGCCTGTCCCGGGACGCGACCGCGCTTGCCACGCAATACGGACTGGGGCCGGCCGATTTCGACCGCGATCTGGTCACCGCCACCGATGTCCGTCGCCGGCTGAACCTGGAACCCCCGGCGCCCAAAGCTGTCCAAGCGGTGCCAACCATGCAAGCGCCGCCTGTCGCTGCCCGCGCGCCTGTATCGGCGAACGTGAAACCGGTCGCGGCGCATAAGCGCGACGAGATCGAATTCCTCTCGCGCGGGGCCGGCGCGTCCATGCTGTCGGTCCTCGGCGCGGTCGTCGGCTACGGCGATCTTATTCGCGACGGGGAAGGTTTTTTCGAACGCAAAATCGTCGATATCGTTGCCTTCGAGGCATCCCGCCTGATGCGCGCGCACCCGAAGATGAACGCGGCATGGCGGGATGGCGGGGTGGAACTGCATCGGTCCGTCCATGCCGGCGTCGCCTTCGACAACGACGGCCGCTTGCTGGTCTACGGCATCGAAGACGCCGATGGCCTGGAATTGGAAGACCTTCAGGACGAAATCATGGAGGGGTTTAAGAAATACGCGCGCAATAAACTGTCGTTGAAGGAATTGACCCGCGCGACCTTCACCATCACCGATCTATCGGCGACCGGGGTGGATTATGTCTTGCCGCTGCTGCCGAACGGGCAATCCTGCATTATCGGCATCGTCAATGGCGGGCGGGACGGGTTCGCCCTGTACCTCGGTTTCGACCATCGCGTGACCGAGGGGCTGGCCGCATCCCGCTTCCTGGCCGCCTTGCGCGCCAAGGTACAAAGCGCGATCGCGATGCTGTATATCCAGACCGAGGTTTGCGCGTTCTGCGACGGCGCCCACCCGGTCGGAAAAGGACTTCTGCGCATTGCCGGGTCCGGCGGGATGGATGTGCTGTGCTGCCAAACCTGCTGGGTGGAGGGTTAAGCCCAATCCCGCGGAAACACTGTATCCAGCAAAGCGCCCCGCATCTGCTCGGCCCACGGATGGAACGGCCCGGAATCTCGATCGTCGTAGTACAGCGACTCCCACAGGGACTGGCTCACCAGACGGATATAATCGGACAACCCGCGCGTTATCCGCAGTTCCACGCGGCGGGACAGCCACCATCCCTGGAACCAGGAAAAATCGCGGATGATGAAATAATCTCGCAGATACGCCATATATTCCGGGGGCGATAAAGCGTAACGATCCGAATGGATGCCCAGCTCCATCCGAAAATTCCGCGACAAATATTGTTCCAGAAATACTTTGTGCTCGTCCCGGCCCGACGGGGAAGCGGACCAATAACGCTGCATGTCGTCGATGTGGCCGAACATTGCCATGTCGGAAGGGTGATCGGTCATGTAGCGCCGCGTGTAAACGTCGGGCACGATCAGACGCCCGTGCAGCCTTGGGTCGGCGATCGGAAACTGCCGCCAGACATTCGCC
>JANXMB010000161.1 GCA_025354865.1 Acetobacteraceae bacterium
CGAGATGATCTCGATCAGTTCTCGTGTGATGTTAGCCTGGCGGGCTCGGTTGTAGTTCTGCGACAGCCGCTTGATCATATCGCCGGCGTTGCGCGTGGCGTTGTCCATCGCGGCCATACGGGCACCATGCTCGCCGGCGGCGCTTTCCAGAAGTGCGCGATAGACCTGGATCGACAGCGCTTGCGGCAGCAATTGCGCGAGGATCGTTTCCTCGTCCGGCTCGAAGTCGTAGGAAACGCCCGTGGCATCGGCCGTGGCGCTTTCCGGCGGTGCCGGCGCCGGGACGATCTGCTGTTCCGTCACTTCCTGGGCAATAACCGACTTGAACCGGTTGTAGACCAGCGTTGCAACGTCGATTTCCCCGGCGGCCAGCATAGTGGTCACGCGCTTGCCGATTTCCTCGGCATCGCCGAAATCGATCCGCTTCTTACCGGCATAGCTGATGCCATCGATCAGGCGGGACGACAGTTCGCGACGCAAATAGTCGCGCCCCTTGCGGCCCACCGTCAGGATTTTCACGGTTTTGCCTTCGGCTTCCAGCCTGCGGGCCAGAAGGCGCGTGGCGCGGCCGATGTTCGTGTTGAACGCGCCGGCCAAACCGCGATCGGCGGTGACGGCGATCAACAGATGCACCTGGTCTTTCCCGGTGCCGATCAGCAGCTGCGGCGCACTCGGGGAACCCGCAACCGACGCGGACAGAGCGCGTACCATACGCTCCATCCGTTCGGCGTACGGACGCGCCGCTTCAGCCTGCTGCTGCGCACGACGCAGCTTGGACGCCGCCACCATCTTCATAGCGGAGGTGATTTTCTGCGTCGATTTCACACTCGCGATGCGGGTGCGAAGAGCCTTCAAACTCGGCATGGCGCGGGATTACCCTCAGGCGAAGGATTTCACGAAACCGTCGAGGAAGGCGACAAGCTTGTCTTCCGTGGGCTTCTTGATTTCCAGATCGGCGCGGATTGCGTCCAGGATCGACGGTTCGCGCGCCTTGATGTCGGCCAGAAGCTGGGCTTCGAAGGCGCCGATACGGCCAAGGTTGAGCTTATCGAGGTAGCCGCGGACACCGGCGAAAATCGCCACCACCTGCTCCTCGACCGGGACCGGCCGGTACTGCGGTTGCTTCAGCAGTTCGGTCAGACGCGAACCACGCGCCAGCAACTGCTGGGTGGAGGCATCGAGGTCGGAAGCGAACTGCGCGAAGGCAGCCATTTCGCGATACTGCGCCAGTTCCAGCTTGATGCGGCCCGCGACCTGCTTCATCGCCTTGATCTGCGCGGCAGAACCCACGCGAGACACCGACAGACCGACGTTCACGGCCGGACGGATGCCCTTGAAGAACAGTTCCGTCTCAAGGAAGATCTGGCCGTCGGTGATCGAAATCACGTTGGTCGGAATGTAGGCGGACACGTCGCCGGCCTGCGTTTCAATGACCGGCAGAGCCGTGAGGGAGCCGGAACCAAGCTCGTCGTTCATCTTCGCCGCACGTTCCAGCAAGCGGGAGTGCAGATAGAACACGTCGCCCGGATAGGCTTCGCGGCCCGGCGGGCGGCGCAGCAGCAGGGACATCTGACGATAGGCAACAGCCTGCTTGGACAGATCGTCGTAGAAAATGACCGCATGACGGCCATTATCGCGGAAGAATTCGCCCATGGTGCAGCCGGTATAGGGCGCCAGGAACTGCATCGGCGCCGGATCGGACGCGGTCGCCGCGACCACGATCGAATACTGCATCGCGCCCTGCTCTTCGAGCGTGCGGACCAACTGCGCCACGGTGGAGCGCTTCTGACCCACGGCGACGTAGATGCAATAAAGCTTTTTCTTCTCGTCGGTGCCGGCGTTGGCAGCCTTCTGGTTGAGGATCGTATCGATGATCACCGCCGTCTTGCCGGTCTGACGATCGCCGATGATCAGCTCCCGCTGGCCACGGCCGATTGGGATCAACGCGTCGATCGCCTTCAGGCCGGTCTGCATCGGCTCGTGCACCGATTTACGCGGAATGATGCCGGGCGCCTTCACCTCGACGCGCATACGCACGACGTCGGTCAGCGGACCCTTGCCATCGATCGGATTGCCCAGGCCGTCCACAACGCGACCCAGCAGACCGTTACCGACCGGAACGTCCACGATGGACCCGGTGCGGGATACGGTGTCGCCTTCGCGAATCTGACGGTCGTCGCCGAAGATAACCACGCCGACATTGTCGGTTTCGAGGTTCAGCGCCATACCGCGCATGCCGGCGCCGGGGAATTCGACCATTTCGCCGGACATGACGTTCTGAAGGCCGAAAACACGGGCGATGCCGTCGCCGACCGACAGGACCTGACCTGTTTCGGCGACATTGGCTTCGGTGTCGAACGCGGCGATCTGCTTTTTCAAGATCTCCGAGATCTCGGCGGGGCGGATCTCCATATTACGCGGCTCCCTTCATGGCGTACTGCAAACGTTGCAGCCGGGATTTCAAACTAGTGTCGTACAAGCGGGCACCGATCCGGACGACCAGGCCGCCGAGCAGGTCGGGTTCGACCTGCTCCAGAATATTGACGTTGCTATAACCGGCCTCGATCAGGCGGGCGCGCAACTGGGTGCGCTGCACGTCGCTCAAGGGCTGCGCGGATGCAACATGCGCGGTGGTGATACCGCGACGTTCGGCCACAAGGGTCGAAAACGCATTCACGATGTCCCGCAGCACCCGCAAGCGGCGATTGGCGGCGATGACGCCGACGAAATCGCTCACGGTTTTGCCGAACCCCTGACCCGACAGCACCGCGAGGGCAGCCTTGGTCGATGTCACGACATCGATCAACGGCGATTCGAGCAGGCGGCGGAAATCGGGGGTGGTGTCGATCAGACGGCCAAGCCCCTCCATCTGCCAGACCACGTGGTCGAGCTCGTTCAGGTCGCTGGCGTGCGCATAGAGCGCAGACGCATAGCGGTCGGACAGACCGCCGCCAGATGCGATTGTGGTCGCTTCAGACGCCACGTGGTGTTCCATATCGCTAGGCCGCGGGTGAGCGCGGGCGTGACAAAGGGCCGGACGCACCCGCATCCCTTAGGGGCAGGCTCGACCGGCAGCGGGGCGTCTAGCATGGGGCTTCCAGGCAAGCAACGCGGTTTGGACAGGGAAAATGCGTGCGACGCCGTTTACCGGATAATTTTGTAGCCGCCGAAGCCGACGATCGCGCCCGGTCTCAGCCAGGCTCCGACCGGGCAGTCGATGCACCGGCACCCGATCGATGCGTCGCGTTGCTATATGCAAAACAAGCGATTGGACGATATCGAACAGGCCCGCTCATCCTCGGATCGCCCTAATTCCGCGGCGGATCGAACGCCTGCGACACCGCCTGAAACACCGGCAACGATTCGCATAACGCCGCATGCCCCGCCAAACCCGGCCAGCGCGCGGCGTCGAACAGGCCCGGATGCGCCTCGGTCAGGAAGCGCAGCGCGCAGGCCACCGCGATATCCGCGTGTCCCAAACGGTCGCGGAACCAAAACATCGACGCTCGGGATGCCCGGTCCTGCTCCAAAGCATCGAGCACCCCGGCAATCTGGGTTCGGCACCGCTCCACCCAGGCCGCCGACGGCTCGGCATGCAGCACGCGCTCGTAAATCAGACCGACGGCTTTGTCGGCCAGACCGGTGCCCAGGGCACATATCTTCAGTTCCAACCGCCGTTGCGGGCCACTCCGAGCGATGCCCGTGCGCTCGGGGCCGACCATCTCGTCGAGGCAATCGAGGATCGCGCCGCTTTCGATCGCGACCGTCCCATCGTCGAACACCAGCGTCGGCACCCGGCGCAGCGGATTGAACGCCGCGATCTTGTCGTCGTCGCCGAAGGTCGACCACGGCCGGTGTTCGTAGGCGATGCCATACAGGTTCAAAGCAATGCCGACACGCCGCACAAAGGGCGAATCGTATTGACCGATCAGAATCATGCATGCCTCCGCTGGCGGTATCGAGCGCGTATATCGAAGCTTGATTCGTTTATCGTGTCCGGTCAGACTTTTGTCATGAACCAACCTATCAGCCTGAGCAACGTCCGCGACGACACGCTCTGGGCGGTGGTCGCCTCGATCGGGCGCATCCACCGCGTGGCCGAGATTTTCCCAAACCGGCAGGCTGCGCTGGCAGACCGAGCATGGCGGGAACAACAGGTTATCGCTTATGCAGGTTTTTTGAGCCGTTCTCTACAACCGGCGCCGAACTATAGTATTCGGCCCATCCGCCGCGCGGAATTGCCGCGATCCTGGCGTCCGCTTCCCGCGCTGGGTTTCCTGCACGGGAAGCTTATGTAGCCGGCGTCAGCCGTTTTCGCGCATGTCCTTGAACACTTCCACCGCCGTCAGCATCGCCTCGCGCACCAGCGGGGCGCCGACATAACCGGCGAGGTGCAGCAGCGCTTCGGACAATTCGTCCTCGGTCCAGCCTTGATTGCGCGCGAAGCGAAGGTGCAACACCAGTTCGGGAGTCCGACCGGTCGCGGCGTCGGAGATCACGCAGATCAACGAGCGGGTCTTCAGATCCAGGCCCGGGCGAGTCCAGAGCGTGCCGAAGATGCATTCCTGCGTGACTTCGGCGAATTTTTGCATAATCGGGTCAGTATAGACGGAGCTATCCAGCTTCGCAGCATACGCTTCGCCCATCAAATGGCGGCGCATCGCCTGCCCCTTGGCTCGGCGGTTGTCATCGGCCATGTTCGGTTTCCTCCAGCAGTTGCACTTCGACCACCATGTCGTCGAGTTCGATGGTGACGGATGCAGTGTCCGTCACGAACGGGGCTTTGGCCAGAGCCTCCGCCCATGCCGAGGCAGTACTACCGGGGAGCGGCTATTTCTTCACCGATTCCAGCGTCGGCAGCCGATAGCGATCCGCCGGATCGTTCCAGCCCTTGAAATTGGGCGCCCGCTTTTCGGCGAAGGCTGCGCGGGATTCGATCAGGTCGCTCTTGGCGCCATGCTCGTGCAAAGCCGCCGCCAGACGCTGCATTTCTTCGCTGGGGGCGGGGCGCATCTGGCGCATCATGTGCACTGTGTTGACACGGGCGGCGGGCGGCAATGTCAACAGATGCTCGGCCATCTTCATGGCTTCCGGCATCACGGCTTCGGGCGCGACAACGCGGTTCAGGAAACCGATCTGATGGAATCGTTCCGCTGTGAAACGGAAGCCGAGCGCCATTTCCATGGCAACGGGGAAGGAGACATTGGCGATCTGGCCGTGGTTGTAACCACCGAGCAGCCAGCGTTTGGCTTCGGATACCTCGAAGATGGCGGTGTTGGCGGCGACGCGCAGGTCGGTGCGCTCCACCAGCATAAAACCGCCACCCATGGCGAAGCCGTTGACGGCTGCGATCACCGGTTTTTCCAGCGCGCCCGACATGAACGGGTCTTCCAAGGCGGGGCGTTTGCCGCCGGGCTGGTTGTTGGCCAGCGATTCCTTCATGTCCTCCCCGGCGCAGAAGCCGCGACCCGATCCGGTGAAGATTGCCACTTCCAGTTGGTCCGAGCGGCGGAATTCCGTCCATGCCTCGGCCAGCAGGGTGCGCATTTCGTGGTTCAGGGCGTTCAACGCCTCGGGCCGGTTCATGCGGACGACGAGGATTTGGCCGTGGCGTTCGGTTTCGACGACGGGCATGGGTGGGTTCCTTTCTAAACGGTGCCGGCGGCGACTTTCGCCTCGATCTTGTCCCAGATCGCCTTCTCCAGATGCACGCCATCGAAGCGGGCGATTTCCTGCAAGCCGGTGGGCGATGTCACGTTGATCTCGGTCAGGTAGTCGCCGATCACGTCGATTCCGACGAAAATCAGCCCCTGCGCCCGCAAGGTCGGCCCGATGGCGGCGCAGATTTCGCGGTCGCGCGCGGTCAGCGGGGATTTTTCCGGCCGGCCGCCGACATGCATGTTGGATCGGGCCTCGCCTTCGGCCGGAACGCGATTGACGGCGCCCATCGGCTCCCCATCGACCAGGATGATGCGCTTATCGCCTTTCCGGACCGACGCTTCGTAGCGTTGGAACATCAGCGGCTCCCGCGAGCGAGCAAAGTGCATTTCGAGCAACGAGGCCAGATTTTCATCGTCCGGCTTGATACGGAACACACCGGCACCGCCGTTGCCAAACAGCGGCTTGACGATGATATCTTTGTATTCCGCCCTGAACGATCGAACCGCCTCCAGATCCCAGGCGATCATCGTGGGCGGCATCAGGTCCGGGAAATGGGTGACCAGCAGCTTCTCCGGCGCATTGCGCACGCTGGCGGGGTCATTCACCACCAGGGTCCGGGGATGGATGTGCTCCAGCAGATGGGTCGCGGTGATGTAGGCCATATCGAAGGGCGGATCCTGGCGCATCAGGATCGTGTCCATCGAGCCGAGGTTCAGTTCCTGCGTCTCGCCGAAGGTGAAATGCGCCCCGCGTGTGCGCTGCACCGTCACCGGGCGGGCGCGCGCCATCAGCCGTTCGTGGCCCCGGCCTTCCCGCAGGGCCATGTTCCGCACTTCGTAATGCCAGAGTTCGTGGCCGCGGGCCTGGCCTTCCAACATCAACGCGAATGTGGAATCGCCGTCGATATTGACGGTTTCCATCGGGTCCATCTGGACGGCGACCTTCAGCGTGCGTGCCATGGCTTGCTCTCCTTTACGCGCCGGCCGGCTTCAGGTGTTCCTGCAGGCGAGGCATCAGTTCCACCAGATTGCAGGGACGGAACCGGTTGTCGAGTTGGTGCACCAAAATATCGTCCCAGCCGTCCTTCACCGCCCCGGTGCTGCCCGGCAGCGCGAACAGATACGTCCCGCCCGCCACGCCGCCGATGGCCCGCGACTGCATCGTGGACGTGCCGATCTTCTGGTAGCTCAGCATACGGAACAATTCGCCGAATCCCTCGATCCGCTTCTCCAGCACCCGGTCGAAGGCTTCGGGGGTGACATCCCGACCGGTGATGCCGGTGCCGCCGGTCGTGATCACCGCATCGACGGTCGGATCGGCAATCCAGCCGCGCAACCGAGCCTCGATGATGTCGGCGTCGTCTTTGTCGAGGGCGCGATCGACGACGATGTGGCCGGCTTGCGCGATGCGTTCGGCCAGCGTCGTGCCGGACGTATCGTTTGCCAATGTCCGTGTGTCCGACACGGTCAGTATCGCGATATGCACCGGGATAAACGCGCGATTCGGGTCGAGGGGCATGGTGGCCTTCCTGTTCAGGTTGCGTCGAGGGTGCGCCGCAGCAGGCGCAGGCCCGCCCAGGCGTCTCGGCGTTCGAGGGGATTTTTCAACAGGGCTGTCAAACCCGGCAATGCCAAGGCCGGTAATGCCAAACCCGGCAATGCCAAGGCCGGTAATGCCAAAGCGGGCACCGTCGCGGGCGGGGCGCAATCGACCCAGGCCGGTGCGGCACGGCGACGGCGGGCGGTGGCCGGCAAAAGCGTATTGGCCGTCTGCAAGCCCAACAGCACCACCCGGGTCGGCCGGGTCAAAGCAATCGCTCGGTGCAGAAACGGCAGGCAGATCGCAACCTCCCCCGCGGTCGGCAGGCGGCCGCCGGGTGGGCGCCAGGGAATGAGATGGCCAAGCAGCATGTGTTCGCGCGCGAGACCGATGCTGGCGAGCATGTTGTCGAGCAAATCGCCCTCCCGCCCGGCGAAAACCCGGCCGGTACGGTCTTCGTCGGCGCCCGGCGCTTCCCCGATCAGCAGCAACCCGCTTTCGGGATCGCCTTCGAGGAAGACGGCATGGCCGGCGGTGTCGCGCAGGGCGCAGCCGTCGAACCCGAGGATCGCGGCCTTGAGTTCGTCCATACTGTTGGCCTGCGCGGCTGCAGCCATCGCGCGTTCGGCGGGGGATCCGCGCGACGGTTCCGGCGCGACAGCTTGGATCGGACGGACCATCGGGGCCTGCACCGGACGCGCAGCCGCCGACAGCCGGTCCACGGGGTCCGTGTCCAGCGCATCGTCGGCCCCCCATTCGATCTGGAGGCGCAGCAGGGCGAAATCGTCCATCCGCCGACTCGTGCCCCCGACCGCGCTTCCATGCAACCGGGGGGCCGCGCTGCGGCGCATTGGGGATGCAATTTCCCTCCGATCAGCATCCGTGGCACAGTACAATCGAAGCGTTGTTACGGGGAACGAGAGCCATGACCGCAGTGCAGACCAAATCCGTCCGCCGCCGCGAAGACGTGCGACTGCTGACCGGCGGGGGCAATTATGCCGCCGACGGCAAGGCCGAGGGCATGTTGGTCGCCTACATGCTGCGGTCCCCGCATGCGCACGCGACGATCGAACGGCTGGATACCGCCGCCGCCGCCGCCCTGCCCGGCGTGGTCGCGATCTATACCGAGGGCGATCTGACCGACGTCGCCCCGATCCCCGGCGGCCTGGGTTTCACCCGCCCCGACGGCTCGCCTTCCGCCAAAACCCACCGCGCACTGCTGGCCGCCGGCCGGGTCCGTTTCGTGGGAGAGGCTGTGGCGATGATCGTTGCGACCGACCTCGCCGCCGCAAAAGAAGCGGCCGAGGCGATCGAGGTCGATTACAGCGAACTGCCGATCGTCACCGACGTGCTGGCCGCACAACAGGACGGCGCGCCGCCGGTATGGGACGAATTCGCCGACAATGTCGGCTTCCTGTGGCAACGCGGCGACGCCGAGGCCGTTGCAGCCAACCTGCAAGCCGCCGCGCATGTCGCCAAGTTGGACTTCACGGTCTCCCGCTGCACCGCCAATACGATGGAGCCGCGCGGCGTTTGGGCGGAACTCGGGCCGGACGGGCGCATGGTGGTGCACGCCGCGCATCAATCGCCGTTCAATCTGCGCAACGGCATGGCCAAGGACAATTTCAAAATCGCACCGACCGACATTCGGGTCGTGCCGGGCGATGTCGGCGGGTCGTTCGGCATGAAATCCGGCGTGCATGTCGAGGAAGTGCTGATCGCCTGGGCCGCCCGCACCCTGAAACGTCCGGTGCGCTGGGTGTCCGACCGAACGGAAGGGTTTCTGACCGACGAGCAAGCCCGCGAGATGCATATCGCCGCCGAACTGGCGCTGGATGCGGCCGGCAAATTCACTGCCCTGAAACTCCGCTGGGACTGCAACATCGGCGCTTACTGTTCCGGCCGCTCCGGTTGGGGCGTGGGCAATATCGGCGGGATTGCCGGGGTCTACGACATTCCCGCGATCGCCGCGCAGGTTGCCGGCATCATGACCCATACCGTGCCCACCGCCGCCTATCGCGGCGCCGGCCGGCCGGAAGCGACCTATGCGATCGAGCGCCTGATCGATGTTGCCGCGCGCGAACTGGGCATTTCTCCCTACGAGCTGCGCCGTCGCAACCTGATCCCGCCCACCGCGATGCCATATAAGACCGCGCTGACCTTCACCTACGATTGCGGCGAGTTCGAGGGCAACATGGTGAAGGCGACCGAACTCGCCGAGTGGGACGGCTTCCCCGCCCGCCGCACCGAAGCCGAGGCGCGCGGCAAACTGCGCGGCATCGGGCTGTGCAACTGCATCGAAGTCGCCGGCGGCCCCTTCCTGCGCCCGGCCAAGGATCTGTCCACCCTGCGGTTGGAAGCCGATGGTTCTCTGACCCTGCGGTCCGGGTCCATGTCGGTCGGACAGGGCCTGGAAACCACCATGACCCAGATCGTTGCCGACCGGTTCGGCATTCCCATCGAAAACGTGACATGGGCTGGCGGCGACACCGACCTGCTGGCATTCGGCAAGGGCAACGGCGGGTCCGGCGCGCTGTGCATCGGCGGTTCGGCGGTGATGCTGGCGGTCGACAAGGTGTTGGAAACCGCCAAGAAGCTGGCCTCGGAACTGCTGGAAGCGGCGGTGGTGGATATCGAATTCTCGGAAGGCAAGTTCAGCGTCGCCGGCACCGATAAATTCGTCACCCTCGCCGATATCGGGAAGGCGGCGAATGCCGGCATCGCCCCCGGCGAAGAAGGCGGGCTGGTGGAATCCGGCGAATTCACCCCGACCGCCGTCACCTTCCCCAACGGCACCCATATCTGCGAGGTCGAAATCGATCCGGAAACCGGCGTCACCGAGATCGTGCGCTACAGCGCAGTCGAGGAATTGGGCAAAGTACTGAACCCGATGATCGTCGCCGGGCAAATCCATGGCGGGGTCGTTCAGGGTGTCGGCCAAGCTCTTGGCGAGGCGATCGTGCACGACACGGAATCGGGCCAGATGCTGACGGCGTCGTTCATGGACTACCAAATGCCGCGCGCCGACGAATACCCGGAATTCCGGTTGGCGACCCGCGAAGTGCCCACGGCGGTCAATCCGCTGGGCGCCAAAGGCGTCGGCGAGGCCGGAACCGTCGGTGCGCTGGGTGCGGCAATGAACGCCATCAACGACGCCCTGGCCGGCGTCGGCATCCGCCACTTCGACATGCCGGCAACACCGGGACGTGTGTGGGAGGCAATCCGAGCGGCGCGGGGGTAATGGGGCGGCGCAGTCGCGGGCGGGGGCCGGTTGCGGCGGACTACAGCGCCCCGCCGGTGAATGCGTTGAACGCAATGATGGTATAAGTGTCCTTCACCCCCGGCAGGGTCTGCACTTTCTCGGTCACGAACGAACCGACATCGCGATCCGCCTCCAGATAAAATTTGCCAAGCAGATCGTATTGGCCGGACGTCGAGAATAATTCCGACATTTCTTCGATGCCATCGGCCGCCGCGCGGGCGACGCGATAGGCTTGCCCCATCTCGCATTTGATCTGAACGAAAATTGCCCGCATGGATGCCTCCTGACCGAACGCGTCGGATGGCTTATACCACACCCACGCACCCACCCAACCGGAGACCGACCCGCATGGCCTTGGCCCGCTCGAAACAACCCGCGACGCACCGACGCCATGGCGGTCGCATCCTGGCCGACGCCCTGGTGGCGCAGGGTATCGACCATGTGTTCGAGGTTCCAGGCGAAAGTTTCCTCGACGCATTGGACGGGTTGTACGACGTCCACAACAAGTTGAAACTGGTGACCTGCCGGCACGAAGCCGGCGCGGTGAACATGGCGGAGGCTTACGGCAAGCTGACCGGCCGCCCCGCCGCCGCCTTCGTCACTCGCGGTCCGGGCGCCTGCCACGGATCGATCGGGGTCCATATCGCGTTCCAGGACTCCACCCCGATGCTGCTGTTCGTCGGGCAAATCCCGCATGAGGACACCGGCCGCGACGCGTTCCAGGAAGTCGATTATCGCCAGATGTTCGCACCCTTGGCGAAATGGGTCACCCAGATCGATCACGCCAAACGCATCCCCGAGGTCGTCGCGCATGCCGTGGATGTCGCAACATCCGGCCGGCCGGGCCCCGTGGTGATTGCGCTGTCGGAAGAAATGCAGCGCGAATTCGTCGATGTTCCCGATATCGCGCGCGCTCCGACATCCGTAGCATTTCCCGATCCCGCCGCGATGCAACAGATGCGGGACATGATCGCGAAGGCGAAGAAGCCCATCGCGCTGGTCGGTGGATCCTGCTGGTCGGCCGAGGGGCGTCGGGCGCTGCACACCTTTCTCACCGCCAACCGCTTGCCGGTGGCGACCGGCTTCCGCCGTCAGGCCCATTTCGACGGCACCAGCGACAACTTCATCGGCGATGTCGGCGTCGGCTCCGACCCTGGATTGCTGGGTAAAATGAAGGACGCCGATCTGATCTTGGCGATCGGCAGCCGCCTCGGCGATGCGGTCACCCAGGGCTACACGCTGCTCGACATGGCCGGCGCCACACCGATCGTCCAAATCCTTCCCGACGGCGCAGAAATCGGTCGCGTGTTCCGCCCCGCGCTCGGTATCGTTGCCGATCTGAACATATTTGCCCTGGCCGCCGCCGCGTTGGACCCGATCGCCAAACCCGGCTGGACCGCCTGGACCAAGGACCTACGCTCCCTGCGGGAGGCGCAACGCGCCGTGCCGAATTACGAAGGCACCCTGAACCTGGGCACCGCAATGCGGGAACTGGAAACGATGCTGGCGCCGGATGCCATCGTCACCACCGACGCCGGTAATTTTGCCGGCTGGGCCACACGTTTCCTCAATTTCGGGGAGAACCAACGTTACATCGGCCCAACCAATGGGGCGATGGGTTATTCGGTCCCCGCCGCGATCGGCGCCAAGATCGCCTACCCCGAACGCATGGTGGTTTCGATGGTCGGCGACGGCGGGTTCATGATGACCGGTCAGGAACTTGCCACCGCGTTTCACCATGGCGTCGCTCCCATCGTGCTGGTGTTCAACAACCAGATGTACGGCACCATTCGGATGCATCAGGAACGCCACCACCCCTTCCGCGTCTCCGGCACTGCGCTGACCAACCCGGATTTCTCCAAATTTATCGAGGCGTTCGGCGGTCATGGGGAAGTCGTCAGCGAAACCGCGCAGTTCGCCCCGGCGTTCCGGCGGGCGGTGGCAAGCGGCAAACCGGCTTTGATCGAGCTGCGGGTGAACCCGGATCAGATCACGACTCGCACGACGATCGCCGACATGCGCGCCGGCAAAACACCGCCCAAACCCGCCCCCAAGGCCAAACGCACCGCCGCGCCCAAGCATCCCAAGCCCGCTCGGAAAAAGCGCACCTGACCGCTGGATGTCGGACACCGCACAAGCCACGATCGCGCGTGCGGCCGTCCATTACAGCGCCGGGGAAATCGGCGCGGCCATGCAGTGCGCGCGGGAGATCGTTGCGCGGGATCCCGAACATTTCGATGCGCTGCACCTGTTGGGGGTGCTGTGTTTGGGCCGTCGTCAGGTTGCAGACTCCGTCTGCTATCTGACGCGAGCACTCCGAGCGATGCCGGACAATGTGCAGGCGAACCTGAACCTCGGTAATGCGTGGCTTTCGTTGCAAGCTTTCGATCGCGCCGAGGCCGTATTGCGCCGTGTCGCCGCCCTGCAACCCGATTCGGTCGACGCGCTGAACGACCTGGGGATCGCGTTGACCGGTCTCCACAGACCGCAGGACGCGCTGGCCGTCTATCGAACCGCCCTGGCGCTCCAGCCGAATCGCACCGCCAGCCATTTCAACTGCGGCAATGCGTTGGTCGCATTGGGCCACCAGGAAGACGCGCTGGCGCGCTACCGTCAGGCATTGGCCAGTGCCCCCGACGATCTGTCCCGAGAACGCCTTGTTGCGATTTTGCATGCGATCGGCGGCGCCCTGGTGCAACTCGACCGACCGGACGAAGCACTGGCGCTGTTCGCGCGCGAGCAGGCCATACGCCCGTACCCGCTGGACCTCGTATGGAATCGCAGCTTGTTGCATCTGCAAATCGGCGATTACGCGGCCGGCTGGCGCGATTACGAAAGCCGTTGGGCGGTGGAGGGGCACGACAAACCCCGGCCGGATGGCAACATCGTCGATCTGGCAACGGTCGCAGGCAAACGCATCCTGGTCGTCGGCGAGCAGGGGCGCGGCGATGTCATACAGTTCGCCCGCTATGGCCCGTTGCTGTCCGAGCACGGCGGGACCGTCTATTTGAGCGTATACGACGATTTGAAACGCTTGCTCAGCAGCATGCACGGTATTGCGCAGGTGTTCGGGGAAAGCGACAACGAGCCGGCCTACGATCTGGCCACCCCCATGCTCAGCCTACCGCTGGCCTTCGGCACCACGCTCGATACCGTCCCGGCAAGTGTGCCCTATCTGCACGCCGAACCCGAACGTGTCGCGGCGTGGCGTAAACGTCTCGGACCCGGTACAATGCGGCATGTCGGGCTGGTGTGGTCGAGCACGAATCCCGGCGCTGCGCGCAGCACCGCGTTGCAGTCGTTACGACCGGTGCTCGATTGCCCCAACATCGTGTTCCATGCGCTGCAAACCGAGATCGATGCCGCCGATCTGGCCTTCATGGCCGGCTGCGAACGCATCCAAGATCATCGCACCGCGCTGACGGATTTTGCGGAAACGGCGGCAGCGATCGCAGCCTTCGACCTGACGATCGCAATCGATACCGGCATCGCGCATTTGGCCGGGGCGCTCGGCCGACCGGTCTGGGTCATGCTGCCGCACATCGCCGAGTGGCGCTGGCTCCGCCACCGGGCCGATAGTCCTTGGTATCCCACTGCTCGGCTCTTCCGGCAGGCGCGTCCCGGGGACTGGCACGAACTCGCGTGTCGAGTCGCAGCGGCTTTGGAGCACGATGGCCGAACCGAGGGTTAACCAGCGATGCGTGCGCGAACGCCCGCGCATCGCGGTCCAGGTCAGCTACGATAGCGCCGATTGCGCGCTTCCGGTCGGAGACCCAAGCCGCTTTCTTTCGCCAGACTGGATCGCAACTTGGCATAATTCGCCGCGACCATGGGATAATCGTCCGGCAGTCCCCATTTGGCGCGGTATTCGTCCGGGGTGAGGCCATGCACCGTGAGAAGATGCCGTTTGAGCATTTTCATCGTCAGGCCGTCTTCGAGACAGACCAGATAATCGTCCGACTGCACCGAGCCATGAGCATGCCGATGGTCGTGGTCGTGCACATGCGGAGCGGCAGATGCGATCGATTGGCGGGGGGCCGCTCGGCCGCCGTCCCCACCGATCTCGGCCAATGTCGCGTAAATATCTGCGATCAAACGGGGCAGTGTATCGACCGGCGTATCGTTGCGGGCGACATGGGCGCCGACTATTTGGGCCGTCAACGTGAGTAGACGCGCGTGAATTTCATTCTTAAACACGAATTTCTCCAATAATTGATACATACCGTGTTTTTTAATATAGCCCCTCCCGCGGGGTCGGAGTCAACAACATTTTAGTGCTGCGACGGCTCGTCTGACATTTCCTGACAGACAACACCGCTCAAAGCGGTGGAATATCGATCCAACGGCCTTCAATATTACTCTGGTATGCCAATTCGGCCAGTTGTACAGCTTTCGCACCTTCCAACAATGTTGGAACGAACGGTGCATCCTCGGCGACATGGCGTAGGAAATCCTCCCAGCAGGCGCGGAAACTCGGCCGATAGGTAATATTGTCGGGAACATCCTGCCATTGCGTGTAGAAGTTCATCGGCTGCTTGGCATCCGCGTTCCACGGCGGTTTCGGCGTCGAGACCAATGATTGAATACGACAGTCATGCAATCCTGCGACGGCGGATCCATGTGTACCATCTATTTTAAGTTGTAGCATATCGTCGCGCCGCAACCGTGTTGCCCAGGAGCTGGTTACGGTCGCAATAATACCGCCCTGCAACTCCATCAAAGCATACGCCGCGTCGTCGGCATCCACATCGTAGGGCGCACCGCGCTCATCCGCGCGGCGGGGTGTTTGGATCGCCGTCCGGCACACCACGCGGGTAACCGGCGCCACGACCCGATCCAAAATATAGCGATAATGCGCATACATATCGAGCACGAGGCCACCGCCCTCGCTCTGGCGGTAGTTCCAGCTCGACCGTTGCGAGGGTTGGAAAAACCCATCGAACACCCACCAACCGAACTCCAGCTGCACCGATAGTATGCGTCCGAAAAATCCGGAGTCGCGCAGCATCCGCAGCTTCATCAGGCCGGGCAAATGCACCTTGTCCTGGATAACCCCGTGCTTCACGCCCGCTTCGGTCGCGAGGCGCGCAAGCCCTACGGCCTCATCGAGCGACGGCGCGATCGGTTTTTCCAAATAGACATGCTTGCCCGCCGCGATCGCTGCGCGGGCGGACGGTGCGCGATACCCGGTGATCGCACAGTCGAAGAATATATCGTTCGCGGAATCGCCCAGCGCGCTATGCAGGTCGGTCGTCCAACGGGCACCACCGCTGGCAGCCGCTAGGGCCGACAGCTTCCCCGCATCCCGCCCCGCAAGCAGCAGGTCCGGGACCAACCGATCGCCATTGGCCAGCGGCAAACCGCCCTCCCGCCGCATATCCAGCAGGTTACGCAAATGCTGCGTGGTCCCCATGCGCCCGGTCGCGCCGTTCAGAACGATGCCGATGCGGCGTTCAGCCATAGTGCGTGCTCCTGTATTTCCGATCCCAGTCTAGCATCGGCGTCCGGTTTTGCCTGCTCGCCTCTGGCGCATTATCCCTCTGGCGCATTATCCCTCTGGCGCATTATCCCTCTGGCGCCGATGAAATCGCCGCCGCGTTAGTACTTTATTCACTTTTACCCGTCAGCATGCGGGGCATGAACAAAATTGTCCCCGCCGCCGCCCCGATGGCCAGCATCGTCCGCGTCAATACATTCGCGTTCTCCGGCATCGATGCCATGCCAGTCGAAGTTCAGGTCCAGGTCACACCCGGCACGCCGGCGTTGATGCTGGTCGGGCTGCCCGACAAGGCCGTGGCGGAGGCGAAGGAACGAGTCCGAGCGGCATTTGCCGCGATCGGCTTGTCGTTGCCACCGAGGCGGGTGCTGATCAATTTGCGGCCCGCCGATATTCCCAAGGAAGGCTCGCATTTCGACCTGCCACTCGCGCTGGCGATCCTGGCGGCGATGAACGTGCTGCCGCGCGACGAGATCGCCGGGTATGCGGCGCTGGGCGAATTGTCGCTCGATGGCACCCTGAGCCCAGTCGCCGGCATATTGCCTGCCGCGATCGCCGCTTCGGCCCGCAACCTCGGCCTGATCTGCCCGGCCAGCCAGGGTGGCGAGGCGGCCTGGGCCGGGCGGATCGAGGTCCTGGCGCCGCACGATCTGCTGTCCATCGTCAATCACTTCCGAGGCACCCAGGTTCTGACGCCTCCGGAAACGGCCGGCATCGCCGAAACGCCTCGGGGTCCCGACATGTCCGACGTCAAAGGCATGGAAAGCGCCCGACGGGCGCTGGAGATCGCGGCCGCCGGCGGTCACAATCTGCTGTTGATCGGGCCGCCCGGCGCCGGAAAATCGATGCTGGCGGTGCGCATGACGGGTCTGCTGCCCGACCTCGCCCCGAGCGCGGCGTTGGAAGTCAGCATGATCCATAGTGTGGCCGGGCTGCTGGACGGTGGCCGCCTGGTCATGCGGCCGCCATTTCGGGAACCGCATCATTCGGCATCCCAGGCGGCCTTGGCCGGTGGCGGGCATCGCGCCAAACCGGGGGAGGTTTCGTTGGCCCACCGGGGCGTGCTGTTCCTGGACGAACTGGCCGAATTCCCTCGGCAGACCCTGGAAGCCTTACGCCAGCCGATGGAATCCGGTCGCACCACGGTATCTCGCGCCTCCGCCCACGTCGATTATCCCGCTCGGTTTCAGTTGATTGCCGCAATGAACCCGTGCCGCTGCGGCTATCTCGGCGACGCCTCGCGCGAGTGCGGTCGTGCCCCGCGCTGCGGCGAGGATTACCAAAACCGCATCAGCGGCCCCGTCCTCGACCGGATCGACCTGACCGTGGTCGTACAGCCTGCCACCGCTGCCGAAATGGCCCACGCACCGCAGGGCGAACCGTCGTCCGCCATCGCAGCACGCGTCGCCCGTGCCCGCACGATGCAAGTGGCGCGCTATGGCGACGACGGCCCGGCGAGCAACGCAGAAGCCGATAGCCGCGCAATCCGCGCCACGCCCGAGGCGCAAAAACTGCTCGAACAAGCAATGGAGAAACTCCGCCTCTCCCCCCGCGGCTACACCCGTATCCTCCGCGTCGCTCGGACGATCGCCGATCTGGAGGAGGTTGAGGTCGTCGGGCGGGTGCACGTCGCGGAGGCCCTGGCCTTTCGCCATCGGACGCCCGGGCAGCGATAGTCAACGGCGCCGCCGTATCGAAGCTGGGCGGGTCCATTGCGGAAATAGCTGGCTTGTCTTCGGAGCATTGCGTCGCCACCGGGCGTTATCTGCGTGACGCCGCCCGGACTTCCGATTATTGTAAAGTCGCCAGAAAAAAGGGCGATGACTGGACCGATCCAGCCATATAAGGGAGGTATAAAAATGTTGAAATCGTCGAAGGTTTCACGCCGTACGATGCTTGCCGGAGCCGCCGGCTTGCTCGCCGCGCCGATGCCGATCGGGCGGGCGCAGGCCGCCACACGCGGTGTCACCGACACCCAGATCACCTTTGGCACCATGACCGATCTGTCCGGGGTTACTGCGGTGCAGGGGGTGAACAATGCCAACGCCATGCGCATGGTTTTCGATGCGGCCAATGCCAAGGGCGGCATCCATGGACGCAAGCTCAATTGGGTGTTGGAAGATATGGAATACATCGTCCCCAAAGCGGTGCAGGCCATGAACAAGCTGGTGAACCGGGATGGGGTATTTTTCACCGTCGGCAACGGCGGCACGCCGCACAACGACGCGGTATTCCCGATGATGATCGAAAAGCAGGTGCCGAACGTGTTTCCGCTGACGTGCGCCCGGTCGATGTACGAACCGTTCAGCCGGTACAAATATGGGCAGTTCTCGTCCTATTACGATCAAATCCGAGCAGCAGTGCGGTATTTCGTGGACAAGCATGGCACGAAAACGATCGGTATCATGTATCAGGACACCGATTTCGGGAAAGACAATCTGGCCGGCGCCGTGGCGCAAACCGAGGCTATGGGCCTGAAGCTGGCCGCCGTCACCGCGCATCGTCCGACCGACACTGATTTCAACGCCGCCATCGCGAAGTTGCAGGATGCGAAATGCAATTTGGTGATTATGGGCACCATCGTGAAGGACACGACGATCATTCTGCAGACCGCGCGCAAGACCGGTTTTGCGCCGATCTTCTGCGGCAATTTTGCCTCCTACTCGACGGCGGTCGCGGAAGCACCGGGCGAACCTGCGGAAGGCTTCTATTCGATGGCTCCGGCGCTGTACCGGTACCCCGACGATCCGACACCCGCCATTCGGCAGCTTTGCAGCGCGTATAAAACCCGGTTCGGTATCGACATTAATTATCTCGGGGAGGCGGGCATCGCCTGCGCCTCGTTTACGGTCGATGCGCTGGAAAAAGCTGGTCGTGATCTGACGCTCGATAGCTTCGTGCATGCGTTGGAGAGCATGCAGGACTGGCAGGACATTTTTGGCGGCCCGAAGCTGTCCATGAGCCCGACCAGCCACCATGCGTCCAGCCAATCGTTCCTCTCGGTCGTGAAGAAGACCCGCTGGACGCCGGTGGTCGAAACACCGCTGACTTTCTGACGCGTTGCCCCCTGCCGATGGCGGGGGGCATGGGCCATTTTCGGCGTGCCGATTTTACTTTTTGTCGTAGGTCATCAGCACGCCGAAAGGTTCCCAATGCTCACCGACGAAGCGTTCGAATTGCAGCGACTTCATCGGCGCGAAATCGTTCGGCCCGGTATCGATCGTTAACCCTTTCACCAGCATCGGAATGCGGAAGTTCTTCAAACTTGCGGCCTGCCGCATGACGTTTTCACGGGTGAGTTCGTCGCCGCAGCGGCGCAATGCCTCCACCACCAACCACGCTTCGGCCCAGCCAACGACATTGCCGGCGTCGGCGGGATTGGCGTTGGGCAGATATTTATCGAACCATGCCCGCCATTGGATATATTCTGGATCGGTTGCCAGCCGAGGATCGGTCGGATCCATCTTGTAGTCGGCGGTGATAATCCCCTGGCTGTTCTCCAATCCCGCCGGTCTCATGACCGCGCCAATCGACGCACCGATATTCACCAGATAATGCGCCGGCTTCCAGCCGATCTCACCCGCTTTCTTGATCGCCTGGGCGGCGAATTTCGGCGTGGTAATATCGATGAAAACATTCGCCCCGGTCCGCTTCAATTGCAGCATCTGCGAATCGACAGTGGGATCGGTGACCTCGTACGTTGCGATTTCGGCAATGAGCTTGCGGTTCGCCTCGCCCAATCCCTCCAGCACACCGCTGAGGTAATCTTCCCCCACATCGTCGTTCTGCCGCAGGATCGCAATTTTCGGATTTGCGACATTCGCCAGGATGTGGCGCGCGTAAAGATAGCCCTCGACATGATAACTGGGGTTGAACCCGATCGACCACGGATAATGCCCGGGATCGTTCCAGCGGGATGCCCCGGATCCGATGAACAGCGTCGGGACCTTCTTTTGGTTCAGATATTTCTGAATGGCGATATTCGGCCCGGTGCCCAGCGGCGCGGCAATGGCGAACACCTGGTCGCGTTCGACCAACTGGCGGGTCAGTTCCACCGTCTTCGGCGGGCTGTAACCATCGTCGAGCGATATGAAAACGATCTTGCGCCCGTTCACGCCGCCTTGGTCGTTGACGAACCGATAATACGCAGCCTCGGCCCGCCCGTTCTGCCCATAGGCCGAGGCATTGCCACTATAGGGATTGGTGTTGCCGATCCGAATTTCCGCATCGGTTACCCCCGGCCCGTATCGCTTCTCCGCCCACCCATTCGAAATCGTTGCCGCCAACAGTATCGCTACGGTCGCGCCTATTTTACCCATGGCCATGCCTCCCAGGAGCCTATCGGGCGTGGAGACAAGCGCCGTACGGGCTCCATTTTTTTGTTCGGTCGTGCGGTCCTCGATCGCAGCGATGGCGCTCCAACCGACCGCACGCCAAGGACCGCCCCCGGTTAATCCGGGGTGCAGGCGGGAGTATGCCGTTCGAGGCTGGCCACCTGCCAGTACTATCGTCGTTCCCTGTTGCTACTCGGCGGCAGCGGCTTCCGGCACGCCCAGTTCCAGCAAACGCGGCGCGACTTCCTTGCCGAACAGAGTGATGTTCGACATCGCGTCCTGGTGGCTCATGAATCCGCCCTGGCCGAAGAACAGCAGGTGTCCGACGCCTCCCATGCGGGTGTTGAAGGCCTTCAACTGGTTGAACACATCGTCCGGCGTGCCGGCGAACACGGTTTCCGTGTCCATGAACTGCTCGACGGTTGCTTTGCGATGGTCGATTTGCTCGCCGTGCCGGTCGGTCACGATGCGGTTGGCGCGCGGCCCGTTCTTTAGGATCGCCACATTGGCGCCCACCGAATTGTAACCGGGCGGGTTGGTGAACCCTTCGTAAACCAGCGGTGCGGTGCGCACATAATCCGCAATTTGGTCGGCGCGGCGGTATCCCTCCTCCCGCGTGTGGCCCACGCCGATGATGGCGGCATAGGCGAAGCGGTCCGGCCCGGCTTCCCAGCCGAGTTCCCGAGCACGCTTGCGGTAGGCTTGGTACATGGGTTTGGCGAGGCCGCCGGACAGCAGGGTGCCGACGACATGCCCGCGTTCGGCGGCAAGGATGCCGGTATCCACGCTCATGCCAGTCATCCACACCGGGGGATGCGGCTGTTGGATCGGCCGCGGCCAGATGTTGACGTTACGGTAATGATAATACTCGCCTTCCCAGGAAAACGGGCCGTCGTGCGTGGACAGGGCTTTGAGTATCAGGTCGTGCGCCTCCCAGTAGCGGCGCATCAGGCGAGCCGGGTTGGAATTCGCGGGCGCAATCTCGTACGGCGCGCCTTTGACTAGGCCCATTTCCAACCTGCCACCGGACAGGCAGTCGAGCCATGCCATTTCCTCCGCGACGCGCACCGGGTCCGGCCGGTTGGCGATAGGGTTGCCCAGGGTCAGCAAGCGGGACCGCTTGGTCTCCCGCGCGATGACGGCCAATGCCATCGGGACCGAGACCGTCATGCAGGTGGCGGTGCTGTGGTGCTCGTTCACCATGATGTCGATGCCGACCTCGTCGCAGAGCCGGAATTCGTCCAGATAGCGGTTCAGCAGTTTGCCGGCTTCGACGGGATCCACGGCCTGGTTGGGGAAGTTCACCCGAAGGGAGCCGCGATCGATGCCTTCCTTCCAGGCGGGGTGATAGGCCATTTCGGAGAAATACCAGGTGCGCATGGTTCAGGCTCCTGTTTCGAGTGCAGCGGAGAACGCTTCCGGTTGTTCCCAGTGCGGGTAATGACCGGCGTTCGGAACGACTTGCAGCGTGGCGCCGGCAATTTCCTGGCGCCACCCTTCGGCATAGGCCGTCGAGACAATGCCGTCGCTATCGCCCCAAATCAGTTTGGTGGGGATGTCGATGCGATGCAGCCAGCGGCGTAAGCGCGGATTGTGCATGTATGGTTTCCAACCGAACAGCGCGAGCGACTCCCGCCCTCTCGCAATCCCGGCCAGCGCAGCGTCGGGCAATAGGGTATAATCGACCTCCCCCCGCGCCGGATCGCACCACGCCTTTTGCATGAACGCCGCTCGGGACATCGAATGCATATCGGCGATATCGCGATCGAGATGCCCGCCGACTTTAATGCCAAGCGGCGCCACCAGCGCGAGGCTGGAAATCCGCGCCGTGTTGCGCACCGCCATTTCCGCCGCGATCCAACCGCCGAAGCAAGCGCCGACCAGCAGCACGTCCTGCAGGCCCATCGTGCGGATCAGATCGAGGTAGAGGTACGCGATGTCGTCCACCGAACCGAACCAGTCGGGTAATGCGGAGCCGCCGAAGCCGGGGTGACTGGGGGCGATGACCCGATGGCGCCGCGCCAGGATCTCGATCCAAGGGCGTTCCGGCTGCAAGCCTTCCCCTGCGTGCAGAAACAACAACGGCCGGCCAGTGCCGCGATCTTCGATTTCCAGCGAGACGCCGGCGACCTCGATAGTCTGGCTCATTGTAAGGGACCCATGGGCGTTTGCTCCGTATGGTTTTCTTTGTCCGAGTTTACGGCGCGCGCGTCGGAGGGCAATGGGCGCTCGGCCCTTCAATCGAAAAGCGCGTTTATCGGGCATCAGTATATATTTTAGTCGTATTTTCTATATCGCATATTTTTGCTTTTCCCTTTGCCCAAACATCCGATTTTCAATCATGCTGTGGCGCAACAAATCCGGCATTTCTGCCTTATCTGCATTTATCTGGGCATATGCCGACCTGGGGAGGCAACCGAGACAATGCCTGTCGAGGTGCCATCATGACAAGCAAGCCAACCAAACTGAACCGCCGACGCCTTCTGAAGGGGATTGCAGCCGCGACCGGCGTGGGCGCCGGGTCGGGCTTCCAGACTTGATTCCCCACCATCTGGGCGCAGAATATCAAGGATATCGTCCTGCGCGATGCGACCCCCTGTCACCACGATCCCTACGGGCGGTGTTCGAGCGTCCGGCCAGTCCCTTCATCGTCCGCTTTATCGCCAGTCATAATATTTTGAACGGACCGGATGGAACGATTGCGGTCCTAGTGGTCCGATCCTAACGCTTGGGACTCAAGCGTTAGGATCGGAC